>JBKPDS010000168.1:0-2459 GCA_046727995.1 Gemmatimonadota bacterium | reverse complement strand
AGCATCGCCGGATACGCGAGATCGTTTCCAATCAGTGCCGGGTTCACCTGTGGCAGCGCGCGCTGGAGGTCGGCGAGGGTGGGAAAGACGAGCATCGAGCACAGCGCGACGATGATCCACGGCCACGGCCGCAGCGCGTAGTGGGCCACGTTGAACCAGAGCGTGGCGCCGAGCGCGTGCCGCTCGTTCTTCGACGCCAGGATCCGCTGCGCGATGTAGCTTCCGCCGCCCGGCTCGGCGCCAGGGTACCAGACGGACCACCACTGTACGGTGAGTGGAATGACGAGCACAGTGAGTGTAAGGCTTGTGTCGTGGAAGTCCGGGAGCAAAGACAACGTCTTCGGGTCGGTCTTGGCGAGCAGTCCCGAAAGTCCACCCACCATCGGATGATGCAGAGCGACGTATGCCGCGGCGATCACGCCGACCATGGCGAGGACGAACTGCACCAGGTCGGTAGCGAGAACGCCCCAGAGTCCTGACACCGCGGCGAAGAGAACGACGGCAGTCCCGGCGATCGCGATCGTTTCCAGGCGTCCCCAGCCGAGCATCACGTTGGCGATCTTGACCGCGGCGAGCGTCACCGTCGACATGATCATGATGTTGAAGAAGAGTCCCAGGTAAACGGCCCGAAAACCGCGCACTGCCGCTGCGGGACGCCCCGAATAACGGAGCTCGTAGAACTCGAGGTCGGTGAGGACGCGCGACCGTCGCCAGAGCTGGGCATAAAAGAAAACCGTCGCCATGCCGGTGAGCAGAAAAGCCCACCACACCCAGTTGTACGACACTCCGTGTGATCGCACGAAGTCCGTTACCAGATTCGGCGTGTCGGTGCTGAACGTGGTGGCGACCATGGACGTGCCGACCAGCCACCACGGCGCCGACTGACCAGACGTGAAAAACTCTGCCACGCTCGATCGGGCACGCCGCAGATAGAACATCGCCGGCAGATAGCAGAGCACCAGACTCACGACGACGATCACCCAATCCAGCGACGTCAGTTGCATGCGATCGATTCCCGGTAGGCGTTATGCGGGCAACGAATCCGACAGGGCGATTATCGTGCGACGGCCTCGAGCGTCAACACCTCGAAAGGCGCGAGACGGATCTCCCGTTCTTCGCCAGCGCGAAACTGGAATGATGCGCGCCCGCGGTCCGTCGCCCACGGACTGGTCGCGAAGTAGCGGTGTGGTGCGTTCGGAGGCAGTTCGAAGACGCGTTCGACGTCGATCGAGATCTTCTGCGGCACATTGTTCGGATTCCGCAACGTGAGAATTCCTTTTCGGGGTGACCACGACGCCCAGCCGTACGGCTCCAGACGCAGCGGATCCCCGCCCACCCAGTGTGTATCGACCAGCGTGTCGGCATTGGCGCGCGACCACCGCGCGGACTCGGCGATCCTATCCCAGTTGTCTCGCGACAGCAGCGCGGGAGTGATGTACATCTCCTGTAATTGCGTGCCCGTCCCGAAGTACGATCTGACCTCGGAGGGAAAATCGTTCTCAGGGTCGGTCATCAGGTTGTGCGCCGATCGTGCGTAGATCATCCCGTGCAGCATCAGCGAATTGAGCGGGTACAACGCTCCCGCACGCACCACGTGCTCGTATGTATCCGCGTCGCGATAGGTGATCCAGCGCTGGCGGCTGGAGCCGATCCCCGCGAAATCGTGGTCCTCGCCGCCGCGCCAGATGGAGTCGGCGTATCGGAGCCAGAACGGCGACGGATACGTACCTGTGGTGAGATTGACGTACAGGTCCGGTTTTTCCCCACGCAACTCGTCGATCAGATGAATGGCGGCGTCGAAGTCGCTGTCGAACGGGCTGTCAGGAAAGGCACTGGATGAATTTCCGGTGCCGTCGAACTTGAACTGATTCACGCCGTAGCGGCGAATCATGTCGATGCAGGTATCGCGAAAGCGCTTGTAATAGACGGGTCCGGACAGCGCAAAGCCTTCCGCGTTCGTCTCGAATCCCTCGGCCTTCCCATGCGCGAGCCGCTCCTCGCGCGGCTTGCCGTATCCACCCCAGGGGGACATCCACACGCCAGGAGCGGCGCCGTAGCGATGTGTCGCCTGCGCCACGTTTGCGAAGCCAGACGGAAATCCGGGATTGAAGTGCCAAAGGGTTGTCGGATCATCCCAACCGTCGTCGAACAGGAACGAGTCGAGTGTGACGCCACGTTTCTGGTGCAGCTCGGTTCCAAACGCGGCAATGGCCGCCAGCGCCGCGGCCTCATCGTATCTGCCGAAGTAGCCGATGTCGTACCAGGAGTTGTAGTGCAGAAAGGTGCGATACGGATGCGCCCGTTCGCGCTCGACGTAGGCGAGGAAGTCGCGCCGCATCTGCCCCGCGCGCGCGACGCCCGTGACCGAGCTCACGGTGAGCGTGGTACCGCGCCTGAGCGGGAGCGTGCGCGACATGCTGCAGCGGACCCGCTGCGCATCCAAACCGTTGTTCGCCAGC
>JBKPDS010000167.1:0-6484 GCA_046727995.1 Gemmatimonadota bacterium | reverse complement strand
ACTGCGATCTCACTTCGAACCTCGTAGTCGGCTCGAACTTCGAAGCAGGTTCGTAACTCGCAATCAATTTGCGATTCGCAATCCCTTTCCCGTTTGAGTGGCTTACCCTCAAAGTAGATCGAGAAGCTGAGCCAGAATCCTCTCTGTCATTCCCCAAATAACATGATCCTCATGCCTGAAGACCCGGGCGTTGATCTGTACTCCACGGGCAAATACGGTATCCTCGCGCCAGGCCTCCTTGTGAGCGAGGGTGCCGAAAGGAATCCAGAAAGCGAGCGCAACCTCCGGGCTTAGTTCCAGGGGCTCGCTGCGCTCGAGCACTGCCACGAAGGGACGGACGACGACGGCGGGTAGCCTGACCGTGCGCGGACGTAGATCGTCGAGCACGCCAATCACCAACGCTTCACGCCCCAGATCGATCCCCGTCTCTTCGTGCGTCTCGCGGGCCGCGGTTTCCTGCAGCGATGCATCGCCGGCTTCCTCGCGTCCTCCTGGAAATGCGATCTGGCCACTCCATGGATCGCCTGGGTACTCCGCCCGCTTGATGAAAAGCAATTCGGGCGAGCCGTCGGCACCCGCTCTGAAAATCAGCGCGACCGCGGCCTTGCGAACACCGGGTTCTTCCTCCGCCGCTACCGGTCGTCGCGACCTCAGCGATGAGCGAAGCTTCGCAATCGCGGGATGGGAAAGGATTGCCGCCAGCCTTTCCTCGCCGCGGATCAGCCCGTTCACGTCATTTGCCGGGCGCGTTGCGGACGAAAAACTTTACCGTCTCCTTCACGACCTTCTCCAGAATTGGTGGCACCTGGGTCAATGGATGGTTGGCATCGAACCCGTGGTTTGCCCCTTCAATCAATCGTAACGTGCTGGTGCCTTTCGACAGCGTGTGCAGATGCTCGGCTTCGGTGCTGGGCACCGTATCGTCGGCGGTCCCATGCACGATCAGCCACGGCACTTTGATTTTCGCGGCGGCTGCTCCGATGTTGAGCTTGGTCTTTCCGTGCAGCTCGACGTCGTCGAGGAGATCCGTCTCCAGTCGCATCACTTGACCGGTGCGCGAGTTGGTGATCTCGGCGAAGCCGCGCTTCCGCCAGGCGAGGGTGTCCTCGGGAGACCAGCGGCTTGGATACGAAATCGCCGACCACGTCACCAGTGAATTCACATTGGATCCTTCGGCTGCTGCGAAAAGAATCGCTATTCCACCACCGCGTGAATGGCCGAACAACCCGAACGTGCCCGTGATCCATTTCATCCGGCGCGCGTAATCCTCGACCAGGTCGAGGTCCTCGAGATCCCTCGAGAATGTGTTCCCCGCAAAAGCTGCCGCCTCGGTGAAAGACTCCCGATCGGGACCGATCCCGCTACCGGAGAAGTCAAAAGTGATGGCGGTAATACCCGCCTCTGCCAGCTTGCGAGCGACATACGGAAAGAACGCCCAGTGGGCGAAGCCCTTGAAGCCGTGACAGATGATGACTGAGCCGAGTGCCGGGTCGGCGGCATACACTTCGCCGCGAATGATCAGACCATCTTTGCACGGCAGGTCGAACGGTTCCGGTTTTATCGCGGTCGTTGTCGTCAATCTACGATCTCTCCATCGATCTCGGCCCATCCCTGAATTCCGCGCGACATCGACGAGACGTTGTCGTATCCCATCTGCTTCATCGTCAACGCCGCCAATGCCGACCGGTTACCTCGCGCGCAGTAGATGACGACCTTCTGATTCCGATCGATCAGCCCTTCTACTTTTCCCTCGAGATTGCCGCGCGGCAGATGGATCGCGTGCGGCAGATGCCCGAGGTTCCACTCGTTGGGCTCTCTGACATCGAGGTAGACGACGCGCTCGTTGCGAGCTTGCATGTCACGCACCTGCTCGGGCGTCACTTGCTCGATCTGTTGCTTGGCTTCGTCGATGAGGTCCCGTCCGGTCTTGTGCGTCATCGTGTGATCAGGATTCGTAGGCTGTGACGCTGAGCTGGCGAGCTCTGGTATCGAGAGTGGCCGTCGCGCCCAGTGGAATCGTCCACTGCTCATGAATGTGCCCGACTGGAACTCCGGCCAGGCACGGGACGCCAAGCTCTTCGGCAATTTCTCCGATGACCTCGTCGAATGGACGGCCCCCGCCGCCGCTATCGTCGGGGCATTTGACACATTCACCGAACACGATCGCGCGGCAACCGTTGAGCGCACCGGAAAGCATCAGCTGCTGCAGCATCCTGTCGATCCGGTAGACGGGCTCGTTGATGTCCTCGAGGATCAGAATGGCGTCGGTAAGATCGGGGGCGAATGGAGTTCCGCACAGCGAGGCCAGGACGGCGAGATTGCCGCCGACCAATCGTCCCTCGGCGTGTCCGTGACTGATCTCGCGCGAGTTGGCGGCAACGCCACATGAGTCGGTCTGGTCGATGACCGCGCGTGAAAACGAATCGCGGGAGAAATCGCTCATCGTCTCCCGCGCGGTTGGTCCGTGATAGGTGATCAGTCTGCATTTTCGCTGCACCGCGGCGTGCAATGCAGTGACATCCGAGTAGCCGATGATGGCCTTGGGCGACCGCGTCAGCGCGTCGTAGTCGATGCCGGGGAGAATGCGGATCATCCCGTAACCACCGCGCAGACACCAGAGCGCGTCGATCTTCGGATCTCTCAGTGCGTGATTGATGTCGTCGAGCCGGTCGCGATCCTTTCCAGCCAGATATCCAATTCGATCCGTAGCGTGTGGTGTGACGATGGGTTCCCAGCCCAGTGCGCGCGCGTTTTGTTCGGCGCGCGGAAGTTCTTCAGGTTTTTGCAGCGGACCAGCAGGTGCAATCAGCGCGACGCGCGCGCCCGACGCGAGCGGTTTTGTGCTACGAAAATGTTTTACTGGCACGAATTACCGTTTGTGGCGCGAATTACGCAGTGAATTTCCGTCTTGCATGTGTCCTAATATGGCACATGCATTGCCTTTGTCGCGCGTGTGACAAACAACTTTGGAGGGTAGCAGAATGGCTGGTACGGAAGAGAACTTTGGTGCCAAGGATAAAGGCGGCCAGGGTGGTGGAGGTGGCGGCCGTGGCGGTCCAGGCGGTGGAGGTGGCATGGGCGGCGGTGGATCTTCCGGCGGCCAAGGTGGTGGCGGCGGACGCCCAGGTGGTGGTGGCGGTGGACAAGGTGGCGGCGGTAAGCCAGGTGGCGGAGGTGGTGGCCCGGGAGGCGGCGGAGGTGGTCGCCCAGGCGGCGGTGGTGGTGGACAAGGTGGTGGCGGAATGGGAGGCGGCGGAGGTGGTGGTGGCCGTCCCGGCGGTGGCGGAGGCGGACAGGGTGGCGGCGGTAAGCCAGGTGGTGGAGGTGGCGGTCAAGGTGGTGGAGGGGGAGGCGGACGCCCCGGTGGAGGTGGGGGCGGACAGGGTGGTGGTGGAATGGGAGGCGGCGGCGGTGGTGGCGGTCGCCCCGGTGGTGGCGGGGGCGGCGGGAATCGCTAAATCTTCCCGTCCAGCGGGGCGCCAACTTTGGGCGCCCCGTTTTTTTTTGATTGGTAACCGGCAACCGTGAATCACGCGTTGATCGCCCCCCTTCTCTGGTCCGCGCCGTGGATCATCCCACCGCTCGTTACCTACATCCGACTTCGTCACTCGCGCTCACTCGACGAGGAGAGCGACAGTATTCCGTCGGATCCGCCACTCGTCACGGTGATCGTGCCCGCCCGCAACGAGGCCCACAACATCGCGCGCTGTGTGACATCGGTCCTGACGACGAGTTATCCGCAGCTCGAGCTGGTCGTCGTTGACGATTCGTCGAGTGATGCCACTGCCGACGTCGCTCGCCAGGCCGCCGCATCAGATCGACGGATGAGAATCGTCAGGGCCGCTCCACTTCCCGACGGTTGGTTTGGAAAACAGTGGGCATGTGCCATCGGCGCCAAAGTCGCCCATGGCGAGATCCTGCAATTCACCGACGCTGACACCGTGCACGCGCCTGACCTGGTGACAAGATCGATCAACGCCATGCGCAGAACAGCCGCCGATATGTTTTCGGTCGCCGGCAGACAGGAGCTGGGCGGATTCTGGGAGAAGCTGGTGCAACCGCAGATGTTCACCGTGCTGTCGATGCGCTACGGCGGGACTGAATCCGTCAATCAATCACCGCGCGTCGGCAACAAGATCGCGAACGGTCAGTGCATCTTCGTCAAGCGCGCGAGCTACGATGCCATCGGCGGTCACGGCAGCGTTCGGGCGTCGGTCGCCGAGGATCTTCTGCTCGCCCAGCGATTTTTCGCGGCGCGCAAGCAGGTCGTGCTGATGCTCGGCGTCAGGCAACTCTCGACGCGGATGTATGCATCGCTCAGCGAGATCATCACCGGGTGGCGCAAGAACGTATTCGCCGGCGGATTGGATGCGGTTCCATTCGGCAAAGTCGGAAAGAGCATCTTTCCGTTGGCGCTCCTGCTGCCGCCGTTGCTCGAGCTGCTGCCGCCACTGGCGCTGGTGCTCTGGGCATTCGGAGTGGGGACTGCCAGCGACACGTTGCTGTGGGCGCTGATATCCGCCACGGCGACGCTGATGTGGTGGATCGTCGTCTACGTCACCCTCGGCGAGAATCCACTTTACGCCCTCGTCTATCCGCTCGGCGCGTTGGTGCTGCTCTATATCTTCTTCACTGCAGTGATTCGCGGCCGGAGGGTGAGCTGGAAAGGACGAACCTACATCTCGCAATGACGATGCGATTCTGGCGGTTATTCGTCGGCGTTTCCCTGGCGCTGTCGAGCGCGGTTCGCGCTCAGACGCCCGCCGCTTGCGCTGCGGATTCGGGAAGAGAGCTACGCCAAAGGCTGCCGGCGCTGATGGACAGCGCTATGATCCCGGGTCTGGCGCTGGCGATCATTAGCGACGGCAAAGTTGTCTGGAGCAGCGGCTTCGGTTCCCGCGATTCGGGCAGTGGACGAGTGAGTGCGAGCCGAACTGTGTTCGAGGCAGCATCCCTCAGCAAGCCGGTGATCGCCTATGCGGCGCTGAAGCTGGTGGATGCCGGTCAGCTGGATCTCGATCGGCCGTTGATCAGCTACACGCCTTATCCGGATTTTCACGGTGATACGCTCGGAAATCTGGTCACCGCCAAGATGGTTCTCTCGCATACCACCGGATTGCAGAACGAGAGGATCGGCTACGATTCGCTCCGCTTTTCCTTCACGCCGGGCGCGCGGTTCCAGTATTCGGGCGAAGGCTTCGTTTTCCTCGGCAAGGCAATCGAAGCCATCACCGGGCATTCCCTGGCGGAGTCGATGAAGACGCTGGTGTTCGAGCCGCTGGGGATGACGCGCAGCAGCTTTGTCTGGGAGACGCGATTCGGCGACGACGCGGCGGTCGGACACGGACGATTTGGCGAACCACGAAGACCAACGCGTCCCCGCGTCGCTCGCGCTCCATCGAGCCTACAGACAACGGCGAATGACTACGCCCGGTTCCTGATAGCGATTCAACAGGGGACCGGCCTGCGACCGGAGACGTGGCGATTGATGCAGACGCCCGCCGTCGATGTCGCTCCCGGCATCAGCTGGGGACTGGGTTGGGCGATCGAGAATGATTCCGGCGGTAAAGCATTGGCGCACCACGGCGACAACTCCGACTCCGGCTTCACCGCGTTCACTTTGTTGGATGTCGAGAGACAATGTGGGCTGGTGTACTTCGCCAACAGTGCCAACGGCCTGAGCATTGTTCGCGAAGTCTCGAGGATCATTCCCGGTTCTCACCCGGGACTGGCACTGTTGGATTACGAGCTGTATAACGCTCCCTCCGCATTGGCCCGCGCTTCGATAGCACGCCGACTCCGCAGCGGGGGCATCGATGCCGCGATGGCGGAATACCACCGGCTTCAGGAAGACAATCCGGACGCGGCTCCGGAGAAGCTGCTCAACGACCTGGGTTATTCGCTGCTGGCTCAAGCGCGTTTCAAGGATGCAATCAGAGCCTTCCGCGAGAACATCGCCGCCTATCCGACATCGGCCAACGTCTATGACAGCATGGGCGATGCGTATCTCGCCGACGGCCACCCCACTGCCGCGCGCGACGCGTATCTTCGCGCCGTCCAGCTCGACTCCACCAACGTTCATGCGCGTCATTTGGCTGACAGTCTGAACGCGCGACTGAGGCATTGATCGGCGACAGCCAACAATCGAGACGTAGCAGCGTTTCGCACTGAATAGCCGACAAACGATGCAGTCCGCCGCGCATCCAACGGGTACGCTCGGCGGATGCAGAGCATCGAGCGCGCTGCCGCCCTCCTGCGCAGCGCCAGCTCACTCGATCGGGTCGCGGAGATTCTCACCCAGCTGGGATTCACTCATCCGCTGCTGTGCCTCGAGCAGAACGCCGTCGCGGCGCTCGGCCTGCCCGCCAATCTCCGATCCGCGCACATAACCCAGGGTGTTGGTGCGTTGCGCGCGCTTGCGCTCGACATCGACCCTGCCTGCGAGCTGCGTGAGACGCTCCGCCTCGTCGCCAACGCCCTGGCC
>JBKPDS010000166.1:0-3775 GCA_046727995.1 Gemmatimonadota bacterium | reverse complement strand
GTCGATGCTGCCGTTCATTCTGCAGAAGCTCGGCTTCGACCCGGCGAGCGCGTCCGCTCCCTTCGTCGCCACGCTCGTCGATGTCACCGGTCTCAGTATCTACTTCTACGTCGCGCTTCTCATTCTTCGCGGGACGATGCTCTAGAGATCGCGGCGCCGGTCAGTCGGCGGGGTCCTCACGCCGCCACGTTCGCTTGGTCGGAGCCGCTAACTACGCTCGTTCGCTCCACTCACTCGCGCGTCTCCTCCTCGCGCTCACTGTAACGGCGGCTTAGAGGACCCCCGCCTCCTTCCCTGTCCGGCATCACGCGTGAGCTGGTAACGACGATGCGGGCGCGCGACGTGAAGTAGCTCTAGTCCGTTCCGGCGACTGCGTGCCGACGCAGCCGGGCCCGCGCTCGAAGATCTCGGGCGGGACCGCGACGCCGCTGTTAAACATCTCTGTGGGAGGGAGGCGAGCTGCTGGGTCGACCGAGATCGCGCAGCCGCGCCCAAACTCCAACCGCCACTCACAACGAATGCGGAAAGGGCGCGGCGAGAAGCTCCGTCGATCCAGCAGCTCGCCGACCGACGCCGCGCGATCCCTAAAAGCCTACTGCATCGCGCCGACCTTGGCAGTCGACGAACGCGAACCGGCGGCGCTCGGCGGGACGGGCGTGCGCTTGGACTTCTCCGCGTGCGCCACACTCGAGACGATTCCCTGCTCCAGCCACGCGTGCTCGCCGCGCAGCACCTCCTGCGCGACCTTATAGATCGCGGGATCGTTTGCCCCGAAGAGGTGCTCGAAGTGAGACTTGATTCGATCGCGCGCCTCGAGGCAGAACGCGTTGGCGAGGGTGACGCCTTCAGGTCTCCCCTGCTTGGCAAGCATCTGCGCCCGCACGCAGGCCGCCGACATCGCATACAGCTCGGCGCCGATGTCGACCGCGCGGAACAACACCATCTGCCGCCGTTCGAGCTTGGGACCGAAGCGGACCATCGCATGGAAGATCGACCGCCCGAGATGCCTGGTGGCGCGCTCGATGTAACGAACGTGACCGGCGAGCTTGCCGAAGTCGCTGTATCGCCTGAGGCGCGATGCGTTCAGCCAGCGCGACGGATACCAGGTGAGATAGAACGGCGTCGCCTTCGCCAACGCCGAGAGCTTTTCCTTCAGCGTCGACTCGGGGTTGACGATGTTGAACGCGAGCTTGAAGTGGTAATCGACAGCTTCCCGGGCGATGAACAATCTCATGATCTCCGACGATCCCTCGAAGATCAGATTGATGCGGAAATCGCGCATCGCCCTCTCGATCGGGATCGCCGGCTCGCCACGACGCGCCAGTGACTCCGCCATCTCGTAACCGCGACCGCCGCGGATCTGCATCGTGTCGTCGATGATGCGCCAGCCCGCTTCGGTGTTGTACAGTTTCGCCAGCGCCGCCTCGAGGCGGATGTCGTACCCGCCGCGCTCATAAAGCGCCGCCGAGAGCTCGGCCACCGCTTCCATGGCGAAGGTGTAAGCCGTCATCCGCGCCAGCTTCTGCGCGACGGCTTCGTGCTTGCCGATCGGCTGTCCCCATTGCACTCGCTCGTTGCACCACTTGCGTGCGATGGAGACCATCTGCTTGCCCGCTCCAGCACATCCGGCGGGAATGGTGAGTCGGCCGGTGTTTAGCGTGACGAGCGCGAGTTTGAGTCCCTTGCCTTCATCCCAGAGGATGTTCTCGCGCGGGACTTTGACGTTGTTGAACCGGATCACACCGTTCTCGAGCGCCTTGAGTCCCATGAAGCGCAGCCGATGCACGACTTCCACCCCCGGCATCGATGCCTCGACGATGAACGCCGTGATCTGCTTCCTCGGCTTCCCGTCGATCACCTTCTCGGGCGTTCTCGCCATCACCACGAACAGCTCGGCGCGGGTGCCGTTGGTGCACCAGAGCTTTTCGCCGTTGATGATGAAGCTTCGCCCGTCTTCTGAGGGGGTAGCGGTACAACGCATGTTGGCGGGGTCCGAGCCAGCGTCAACCTCTGTCAGTGCGAAGGCTGAAATCGCACCCTTCGCGAGGCGCGGGAAGAATTTTCTCTTCTGCTCCTCGGTGCCGAAAAGCTTGAGTGGCTGCGGCACGCCAATCGATTGGTGCGCGGACAGCAGCGCTGTAATCGATCCATCCTTCGACGTCACCATCTCAATCGCGCGGATGTAGCTCATTTGCGACAAGCCTAGCCCGCCGTACTCCTTCGGGATCTTGATGCCGAAGGCGCCCATGTCGCGCAGCTCCTGGACCGTCGATTCCGGGATCTCGCCGGTGCGATCGATCTCTTCAGAATCGACGCGCTCCATGAAGGAGCGCAGTTTGTCCATGAATGGTCTGGCGCGCGCTTCTTCCGCGGTATCGGGCGGCGGGTGCGGATGAATCAGGTCGAGGCGGAATCTGCCGAGGAAGAGCTCGCGCACGAAGCTCGGGTTTTCCCACTCGGTTTCGCGTGCCGCTTCGGCGGTCTCGCGCGCCTCCTTCTCACTAACTGCGCCTGCTGTACTGACCGACTTGTCGTTCATGTGCGCCTGATAAAGATCACTAATCCAATAATAGAGATCGCCGCAAACGAAAACCACTGGATCGCGTACGCGCGGTGTGGTCCTTCGTCGAGCGGCAATGGCTCAACCCGTGGTGGAGCGCTTGCTGATGATGACGAGTCGGTGAGCACGACGTAATAATTGGCGATCGGATATGGAAGCTCCTTCGCCAGCTCCTCCCGCTGGAGTCTGTGAAAGGCGCGTGGTCGGGTCGGGTTTGGCTTTTGGAATGGGCCCTTCGTGGGAAAGGTCTCGATGAATCCAGCTGCATTCACGGTATCGGCCTCCCGCCACGGATTCAGATCGACGGTAACGCCATCGGGCGAGTAGACCCAGCCGCGATTGACGAGGACGACGGTGTCTTTGCCGTTGCGCAGGAGGGGAGTGAGGATGTTTACGCCTGGAGAACCGTTGCGGCCGCGCAGAGTAAAGATGATCTCGTGGCCGTAATCGTAGCTTCCCTTCACGCGAACCCGGCGAAAGTGCGCCTCTCCGGTATCGGCGGGCACCGAATCAAGAGGAAGTATCGGTCCGAATCGCCTCGAGGCAAGAAAGGCGTTGTGCGCCTGACGCTCCGACAGGCGACGGACCTGCCACCCACCGAGCGACAGAAACAGGATCGCGAGGCAAATCGCAATCACACTTAGAACAATTTTTCGCGGAGTCACGCCAGAAATATCGACTCGCGATGCTTGTCCACCCACCACGCCCAGGGAACGAACAGCCATATCCCGAGGGTGCTCCACGCCAGCGCACGCGCATTTGGTGGCGGAGGGCCGAAGCCCGTCCCAAAAAACAGGGCGGCGAGAACCAGGACATACGCCCACAATCCCCAGCTCCCGATCCGATCCCGGGCACGAGTAGCGCGCAAATAGACGCCGATGCCGAGGACGTAGATAATGAGCTCGACCGAGTAGGTGATGGCGACGGAATTCCACCATCCCCAACCAACTTTTGGGCTCGAGCTGCTTGGCCAGAGCGGAAGGTCACGGGCGTGCATCGGCACATCGAGAAACCAGTGGCTTACCACCAGCATCGCCAGCACCCATGCGCCGCGTCCGTACCGACGCAGCATGAAGTACACGCCGCCAATCACCACACCCCACACCAGCGCCATCAGCAAACTGTGCGAGTACGGGTAGTAGACGAAGTCGAGCGGGCTGGTCGTCATCAGGCCGGGCACGATTCTCACCTGCTCGACGCCAAGAAGAAGCAGGA
>JBKPDS010000165.1:0-11495 GCA_046727995.1 Gemmatimonadota bacterium | reverse complement strand
GGGATGGAGTCCGGATTTCATTCCCAAGCTCACAGGTGATGCTCTGGACATGGATCTCGTCGATCAGGTCATCACCATACCCGGGCCGCAGGCGATGCAATGCAGCAAGCAGCTCGCGCAGAAGGAAGGAATTTTCGTCGGCGTCTCGGCGGGCGGCACCTTCGCGGCAGCGCTCGAGATCGCCAAGGATGCACCAAAGGGGGCGACGATTCTCGCCATGCTACCCGATACCGGCGAACGCTATCTGAGTACGCCGTTGTTCGCCGATATCGGGGTGGACATGAACCAAGAGGAGATTGCTATCGCGGCGACTGCTTAGGAATCAGGGTGCAATAACGCGGTGAATATTCCAGCCTGTCACGACCGTCCTGGGCGCACCGCCGCCCAGATCGCGAACGCCGTACCTGGCGGTGAGAGTTCGAGTCTCCCCGGGCAGTAACGTGACGTAATTGTCTTCCCAGAGTACGGGCAATGCTTCCTCACCGCCTCGTCCCGTTACCTGCAAGCGGACGAAGAAGGCGATCGAATTGGTCGGGTTCTTCAACGTCACTGTGGTCGTGCCGACACCGCCGGCGCTGCTCGAGCGCGCTCTTGCAGTCACCGCGGATTGCGGCATGCTCCGCAGCGCGGCGAAATCGGCGTAGTGATTGACCGGCGTCATGTACCAGGTCGACGAATCCGACAGCACGTCCATGCGTGTCGAGAGCCAGTAGAAGTTGCTGCTGATCGGGTGTCCGTCCGCGCCCGTCAATCGGAGGTCAGCGAAATAAGCGCCTGACACGCCGGTCGGCTCCGAGAGAGCGAACACTCGCATGCTACTGTCGGCGGGAATGTCCAATACCGTGTCCCGCGCGAATTTTTCCGAGCCATCGATGCCGAGCACTCGCGCTCGTAGATGAACACCGTGCAAAGGAGCGCGATCAGGTCCGCTCCTGACGACCGCTACCGATCGATCATCGTACGAATACAACACGTGCACCGGCTCGTTCGCTTTCTTGGCGCCGAAGTAGCCGCCACCCGGCCGCAAATACCAGTCGAACAAATGCCAGTAGATCGACGGCCAGGCGTTGTTGAACATCCATTGGATCACGCCCGTCGAGACCCACTCATTGCGGCGATAGGCCTCGAACATCGCTCGCTCACCCTCGTAGGTCATCAGCTGCGACGTCACGGTGTAGTCCTCGGCAGTAGTCGGCGCGCCGTAGCGAGTCGAGAGCGCGGTGTTGAATCGATCGAGTAGGTGGGTGAATTGCCCACCGGCAGCGTGGTAGAACCAGACAGTGTCGAGTGGCCACTTGATGTCCTGCGCCGGAATCATCCGCCGCATGCTCTCGATCGGCGGGACCGCTGCACCCGGACTGGTCTCGGTGTTGTACGCCCAGGCGCCACCGTGCGTCGAATCCTGGAGCCAGTAGCCGGGCGGTACCCAATCGTACGGGCCCGTCATCTTCACCCCGCTTGCGCCGGAGAACTGCGCCGGTTTGGCGCTGGCGGATGAAATAGTCGGATTGGGCCACGCTTCCGACTGCTCGATGGCGAGGTACATCTGCTCGACGTCGGACGGCGGCGGGTTATCGCTGCCATTGAGCCAGGTGAGCGCGCTGGGATGTCCGCGCAGCCGACGGATTTGATCGCGGAGTGATGCCGCGGCGACCGTGCGTTGCTCCGGTCCCCACTTCGGCCATTCCTCCCATGCGCTGCAGCAGACCCAGCCCGTCATGACGAGAACGCCGAGGCTATCCGTCTGGTGCCAGAAGCGATCGTTCTCGTAGTTGCCCTCGAGCCGGAGTGTGTTGAGATGCATGTCGAGCGCGTATCGGATCTGCGCATCCTGGCGCTCAGGCTGCGGACGGAAAAACACGTCCGGCGCCCAACCGCCGCCGCGAATCAGAATTCGACGACCGTTGACGCGGAAGAGTCGTCCCCCTTTTGGCGTCGATTCGGAAGTGATCTCGCGAATCCCGAAGCGCAGATTCTGCTGATCCGAAACGCGCCCATCAGTCAGGAACTCGAGGGCGAGCGTGTACAGCTCCGGCTTGCCCAACTCGGCGGGCCACCACAGTCTGGGATTGGTGAAGCGGAGTTGGGGAAAGCTGTCGGGAGTAAATCGCACCAACATGCTGTCGTTGGCGGCGAGCGAGACCGGCTTGCTGAAAGCCACGGTTCCGATGCGGCCGCGGAGCGTCCCCGACACGGGGCGCGATGTGAGATTCTTGAGATCTGTGACGACGGTGAGGTCGGCGCTGTGCAGGCTGGAACTCTCGACGCGACTCGTCACCATCGGATATCGCACCACCACATCACCGGTGGCAGCGAGATAGACTGGTTGCCACAGCCCCATGTCCTTGTCCGGCGGAGATGGATTCCAGTCCACCCAGGTTGTCTGCAGGTCGATCGGTTTTGGAGCAAACACCTCGACGGCGAGCGCGTTGACGCCGCTGCGATTGACGGCATCGGTGACGTCGAACTCATACCGTCGATACGTGCCGGCGACTGCAGACGAATCGGCGAGACGCCGGCCATTGAGCCAGACGTTCGCGCGGTAGTTGATGCCGTCGAAGTTGAGTCGAATGCGCCGACCGCGCATCGACGCCGGGACGCGAAATGTCGTCCGATACCACCACGGCACGGCGTAGGGGCTGCTGGGATCCATGTCGGTGTGCACGAAGTTGGCGCCGATCGGGAACGTCGTGCCCGGCAGTGAGCGCATGTTCATTCCGAAGAACGGATCGCGAAACGTTCCATTCGCTACCAGCGTGCCGACAACCGTGGACGGCACGGTCGCGGTGTACCAGTCCGAGGGGCGGTAGCTTGTCGAGGAGATCGCGGCCCCGTCCGCACCAACCTTCGCCGACGACTGAATAAGCCAGCCGTTGTTCAGCGGTACGCGTTCCTGCGCGGTCGCACCGGTATTCACCAGCAGCAGGAAGGCAAAGGGTGTAAGTGCGCACCTCGAAATGGTTTTCATGAACTCGACAGAGCCTCCAGGTAAGAAACGCGTCGTATCAAGTAAGTCCCGAACTGCTAAGAATTTATGAACCTGAGCAGAAGGTATTGTAAAAATCTGTTCCCAGCACTAGTTTGGGGCCCTGCCGGAGCCAAGTTTCAGACCCAGGCTCCGACGAAGCCCACCCATGTTTCGGTCAGGGTGTCTGGCTGAACCCAAACCATCTTCGCTGGAGAGTAGCAGCATGACTTCGCTCCACGCTCGGATCCTCCTGAGCGTTGGTGGACTCGCCGTTTTGGCGGCGTGCTCCCCCGACAACATTCCCCCCACCGCGATCACCGCTCCCACGTCGGTCAATGCCAATGTAGGCACTGGGCAGGCAATGCGTTTCGCCCACGCCAGGGTCTGTCCCTCGGCGGCGTTCGGTGAGGCCCGCTGCCACTCCCTGGTTCGGGTCGACAACTCCGGCAGCCCGCTCGCCACCGGCGGGCCCTCCGGATACAATCCGGCTGACTTGCAAGCCGCATACGCGCTGACCAGTGCTGGCAGCTCGTCGCAGACGATCGCGATCGTCGATGCGTTCGATGATCCGAGAGCCGAGAGCGACCTGGCGGTGTATCGTAGCCAATTCGGATTGCCAGCCTGCACGACTGCCAACGGCTGCTTCCGGAAAGTCGATCAAAATGGCGGCACCAACTACCCCCGTGGTGACGCGGGCTGGGCGGAAGAGATCTCGCTCGATCTGGATATGGCGAGTGCCATCTGCCCCAACTGCCACATTCTCCTCGTTGAAGCAAGAACCAATTCGTTCGCCAACCTTGCCGCTGCCGAGGACCAAGCGGCTGCTCTCGGCGCGACGGTCATCTCCAACTCGTACGGTGGCGGCGAGTATTTCAGCGAAGTCAACGACGAGGCGCATTTCAATCACCCCGGCATCGCGATCACTGTCAGCTCCGGCGACAATGGGTATGGCGTTGAGTTTCCGGCGGCATCTCAATACGTGACGGCCGTCGGCGGCACCTCGCTCCGGCGTGACGGGAGCACTCGTGGATTCAGCGAGACAGTCTGGAGCGGCGCCGGTAGCGGCTGCAGCGCGTACATCACCAAGCCGACCTGGCAGACGGACTCTGGCTGTTCGCGTCGCACCGTCGCTGATGTCTCGGCGGTTGCGGATCCGAACACCGGCGTGTCGGTCTATGACACGTTCCGTCTGCATCCGGGCGGGTGGCTGGTCTTCGGCGGCACCAGTGTGTCGGCTCCAATCATCGGCGCCGTGTATGCTGTAGCGGGCAACGCGAGCTCGATCAATTACGGATCGTTTTCGTATTCTCAAACGACATCGTTGTTTGATGTCACATCCGGAAGCAATGGTAGTTGCGGCGGCAGTTACCTTTGCACCGCCGCGGCGGGCTATGATGGTCCGACGGGCAACGGGACTCCGAACGGTACCGGAGCTTTCTAGGCGCGAACTGCGAAGGCATCTATATCAAAGCGGACCCGGTCGATTTGACCGGGTCCGTTTTGTTTTACGCAGTGGGCGGCGCCGCGCGGCCAACGCGCTGTAGTGAAATCAGGAACCAGGTTCCGAGCACCAGGTGTACCACCACCGCCGGTGCGCCCTGGATCGGGAAGATTCCGAGAATGATGGCTCGCGCTGCTACCACCAGCGACGCCACCTGCACGAGGAGATTCCCTGCCAGTACCGCGCGTAGAGCGGCATAATCGGTCACACTGCGCGACATCCAGTTGATCAGACCGAGCCCGAGCAGAATCGCGCCTTGCGCCTGGGCGATCGTCGCGACTTTGTCGGTGACCTCAATGCCGACCGGCGCCTCGAATTGTCGCGGTGCGAATAGCAGAGCCAGACCGAATAACCAGGCGAGGATGGCAGAAACCGCGAGAAGGAGTTTGGCTCGCATCACCTACCTCTTCTAGTGAAGAAAAAGACTCATTACCCGCTGCAGCGGAGGCTGGCGTCCATCGCCGTTGAAGAGAAACGCGAACACCGTTTGCTCCTTCGGATAGACAACGAGGAGCGCAGTCCCACCAACCGACCCACCACTATGAGACACCGATCTCCGGCCGGTCGAGTCAGTGTTGATACCCCAACCCATGCCGTACCCGGTCGGTTTTCCGTCGCTGGTGTGCTGCGTGGTCCAGAGCATGTCGATCGTCGATCGGTTCAGAATCCTGGCATCGAGCATCGCCTGGCCAAAGCGCGCGAGGTCCTGGGTAGTCGAAATGAAACCACCACCCGCCCATTTGTTGCTCAGGTCGACCGCGGGCGCGTTTACTATAGGGCTTAGAGAATCCGCACGCGTGTAGAACCGCGCTCTGTTCATGATGATCGAGTCGGGGTATTCCGCGGTGGTGTTCCGCATTCCGATCGGGTCTAGCACTCGTCGCTGCACGTAAGTCACAAACGGCTGGCCGGCAGCGCCTTCCATCACGGCGCTGAGCAGGACGAATCCGTAGGTCGAGTAGGAGTACTTCTCTCCTGGCCGAAACAGTAGGGTGTCGTTCTTGAAGATATCGAGCGACGAAGTCACGTTTGCGTAGTGGCGATTGCTGTAAAACTCGTCGCCTCTGTAGTGACGGATGCCGGCGAGATGGCCGGCCAGCTCCCGCGCCGTGATCGGGTAGCCTTTGGCGGGAAAGCTCGGCACGTACCTCTGAATCGGCGCGTCGAGATCGAGCTTGCCGTCCTGTACCAGAGTAGCCATCGCCACCGCCGCAATGGATTTCGACACACTGCCAATCCGGAACTTCGTCAGTCCCGTCACCGGCACTTTGTTCTCGACGTCGGCCAAACCGAGACCCTCGCTCCAGATCTGCCGTCCATTCTGCAAGACAGTAACGGAAGCGCCGGGAATTCCCGACCGGCGCATCCCGGCGAGGAGTATCGCCCGCGCGCTGTCGATCGCCTGTTGTTGACCGAACGACGAGCGCGCACCAGCAACCGCGGGCGCCGTCTGTGCCAGCGCCGCCGTTTGAGCGGCAAGAGAAGCGGCGAGTAAAAGTTTCACGAATGAGGCTGTGAAACGGGGCAGCTCTCTCACGCTGTCGCCTCCGTAAGGCTGAATGGCCAACGTTTGGTGTTCCACGACCAGAGCAGAAACGCAACGCATCCCAACGCCAGCACGCCGACGCCGAAGACGATCACCCGCAACTCCGTCGTCGCAAAGACGAAGATCCACCCCAGCAGCGCGACAAGTCCCGGTATCGGATACAGCCACATTCGGTACGGCCGCGGCATGTCGGGAGCGTTCTTGCGCAGCAGCATCAGGCCAACGATCTGTCCCATGAACTGCACCAGGATACGCGTGACGATCAACGCATCGATCACCGTACCGAGGGAGAAGAAACCGGCGATGATCGAGAGCGCGCCGAGCACCAGCAGCGATACGTACGGGAAATCCTTGGTTGGATGCAGTCGTCCGAACACGCGGAAGAAGTAGCCGCTCTCCGCCGCCGCGAACGGAATGCGCGAGTAACCGAGCAGCAGCGCGAACACCGAGCCGAAGGCGGTCCACAGCACGAGCAGCGTGAAGATCGTCGCCACTACCGAGCCGTAAATCTTCTGCATAAAGACCGAGACGATGAAGTTCGATTCGGGATGATCCGCCGCCGGCACAAATTCGCGCCACGGCACGACGCCGATGATCGAGAAGTTGACTCCTATGTAAATGAGGGCGACCGCAATCGTGCTGATGAGAATCGACCGCGGAATGACCCGACCAGGATTCTGGACCTCGTCGCCGATGTAGCAGACATCGTAGTAACCGAGGTAGTCGTAAATACCGATACGCGACGCGGCACCGAGCCCGAGGAAGAACCCGAGCGACAGATTGAACGCGCCCGGCGGGAAGTCAAAAGCGAGGCGCGGATTGAAATGCGTCGCCCCAGTTAGAATCACGGCCGCCACCGTGATCAGCGTCCCCGCCCAGAGTGAGATCGTGATCTTGGCAATCGACTGAATTCGTCTGTACAAGAGGGCGATGTTGATGATGCCGACGACGGTGACGAGCACGATCACCCACGGTCGCGTCAGTCCCGCCCACAGGTACTGCGCGTACTGGGCGAAGCCGATGTACCCGGATGCGATCTCGAGAGGGCCGCTGAGCACGAATTGCCAGACGAACAGGAATCCCATCAGCCGGCCGAAGCGCGCCGGTCCGAACGATTCGCGTAAGTACCGGAAGGATCCGCCCGAGCCCGGCATCGCCGCGCCCAGCTCGCTCCAGACCATGCCGTCGCAGATCACGATGACTAGTGCGACCAGCCAGCCGAGCATCGCCTGCGGTCCGCCCAGCGCCGACATGAGCAGCGGGATGGTGATGAACGGTCCCGCGCCCATCATATTGGTCATGTTGAGAGCGGTGGCGCTCAACATGTTGAACCTGCGCTCGAGGTGTGGCTGGCCGTGTGTTCCAGCGCCGGCCGGCGCGGGGCGCGCGGTCATTCGTATGCTCTGGTCTTACTGTCCATAGACGTAAATCCTCAGCGATACCGGCCCGAGCTCCTGCCCGTCCGCGGTCGCGGTCCAGGTGATCGTTTGCCATTCTGATTTGGCAAGCGTTGGCGCAACGAGACGTACCCGTACCGGAAAATCGTCGTGCGGCGAGGCAACGAACTCGGTCATTGGCCACGGGTGCGAGTGCTGGGCGGAAGTACTATCGACGCTCCAGCCCGGCGGTAGCTGAGTCCGCAAATGGAAGGTGACGGCTTTGTCCGTCGCATTGTGCAGCAGCACGTAGACCGGGAGATGCTGGCCGCTGCCAACGCCGCGCTCTGGCGCCAGCAGTCCCGGCATCACGTCGAGATTGTGAGCTGGATAGAAGCGTCTGTAAAACGCCCAGCCCTCTCCCAGCTCGATCGACAGCGCCGGAGAAGTCTCAGGCCGATACCCACGCACGGGTGCGAAGGCAACCGCTCCTGACCGAACACCGTCCATGACGTCGGCGGTGACAGTGCCGCCAATCACCGACTTCGCGAGAAGAAAGGGCAACGGCTGCTCAAAATCCTTGAGATTGTTTGTTGCCAGAGCCTTCGCCGGCTCATCCCCGTACTGTGTGCGATGAAAGGAGAGCTCCTTCGCCGCGAGCCGCGCGTACGAGACGCGCTGCGACGGCGAAATCGCCATCATCGAATACTCAGGACCCTTGCCCTTGAGGAATTCGAGGTGCGTCGCGTCCGTATAGTAGTAAAGTTTTTTCGGCTGCCAGGGGCGCAGCCCCTCCATCAGGTTGCCGTACCAAAGCCGGTCTTCCGGCGCGCCCACTTGCTCGGGGAACGCGGTCGGATTACCGGCAAGATCGAACGCCTCGGTGGCAATCACTCCTGATGCCTGGTGGTCCTCGTGGTTCTCGCCGACGACTGTTGCCGGCAGCATCGTAATGACAACGTCGGGACGCGTCAGGCGAATGAATCTCACCGCTTGACCGATGGCATTGCCATGGTCCGCGGTCTCCAGTGAGCGCAGCACATCCTCGATGTCCGAGCCTGGTGTATCCGGCATGCGCAGAAAGAAAACCTTATCGATGCCTATCGAGGCTAATGCCTCTCGCGTCTCGATCTCCCGGATCTCGCCCAGCGTGCGAGCCTGCTCGTAACCGACGAGGTTCTGTCCGGCGTCACCACGCGTCGTGACGACGACGGCGACACGACGATGCTCGTCGAGCACGGCCTTGGCCAGATAGCCGGCAATTGTCGATTCGTCGTCGGGATGTGGTGCGATGACGAGAATGTCCGCTTTGAACCGCTCGTCGGGCGGCGGATTGGTCGCCGGTGTTTGCGCGCTGACCGGGTGCCCGAAGGTTATCAGCGAGGCATAGAGCAGAACGATACAACGAGACTGGACGAGTATCCTCATCTCTTTTCCTCCGCTAACACGGAGTTGCTGACGAAGGCGAGCCGCTTGCTATCGGGCGACCATGACGGGACGTTGATCGTTCCCTGTCCACCGTAGACATACGCGATCACGCGTGCCGGCCCGCCACCGATCGGCATCAGCCGCAGCATCACGTGCTTGTAGAATGGATGATCGTCGGGCGGTACATCGGGCGGAAACGAAATAAAGACTATCGACTTCCCGTCGGGTGAGATGTGCGGGAACCAGTTGTTGAACCCGTCGTTGGTGATTTGCTCCTGAGCGCTCCCGTCCGGTCTCATGCGCCAGATCTGCATGCTCCCGCTGCGCACGGAGTTGAAGTAGATGTACTTGCCGTCGGGAGTGTACTCGGGACCATCGTCGAGTCCGGGCGTCGAGGTAAGCCTAACTTCTGGGCCACTTCCGCTGACCGACATTCTATAAATGTCGAACTCTTTGTCGCGCTGGCCAACGTAGACCAGCCAGCGTCCGTCGGGCGACCAGCCGTGCAGATACGATGGCCCTTTGGCAGTTATCCGCCTGGGCGTGCCTCCGGTCGTCGGCACAGTGTAGACAATCGACGCACCGCTGTCCTCCGGCGCGTGATTGCTGATCGCCATCATCCTACCGTCGAACGAAAGGACGTGATCGTTGTTGTTTCGCGTCGCAAACCCGGTGTTGATCACCGCCGCTGAGCGCGACGCCAGATCGAACCGATACAGTCGGCCCTCCTGCACGTAAATCAGCGCCTTGCCGTCGCGAGTCCAGTTCGGCGCCTGAAAAGAGCCGTGGTACTGATGGACAATCGTCGCATTGCCGCTGGCAACGTCGAGAATCTCGAGATTGCTCCCGATATAATCGCGGTACGGAACCAGAGTCGCGCTCGCCGGAACGGTGATGCGCACGTTCGTGAACGTCGCTCGCTCAGTGACGGCGTCGTTGTGCGCGCACACGAACAGTCCGACGTAGACCGTATCGGGAAGCGAGACATCGGTTAGTCGCGTCGTGACGAGCGTGTCGCCGAACCGCGCCACTGACATGAGGTATATGCCGTCTCGCCGTTCGAGCTGAATCACCGCGTCACCGTTCGGGAGACTGTCGGCCGACTTCGCTTCCTCTGTCATTCCGCCGGCGGTACGACGGAATTGCAACGACGTTAAACCGTCTCCGTGCAATGCCGCAGTCACGTGCGGACCGCCGCTCTCGAGCGATGGTCGAATGGTCCAACCGATCTTTCGGTGCGCTTCGACTCCCTTGCCGATGAAATTCGCTCGGGTGGACAGAATGAAATTCCCCGTCATCCGCTTCCACACGAAATGGAAGTCGTCGCGGTCGTTCCACATGTTCTGACCCGAGCCGGCGATCAGATACTTCTGGTACCGGCGGTAATAGGATGCCGTGCCCGGCTGTCGCACTCGACCGACATCCGTCTGTGAATCGAAGATGCCGACCGCGCGCTGCGCGCCGAGCGACGGTGCGATCAAGGCGATGCTCATCGAGCGCGCGACGATGCGACCGAGAATGGCGAGGCGCATCTACTGGGGGCTTCGGGTTCGGGCCAGGATCGCGATCGCTGCCAGTGCGACAGCGAAGGCGGGGATCGCCGTCAACAACGGCCACAGCACCAACGACAGGCCGAGTGCGCGGCGGTGTGTTGAGCCCACCGTCAGCGCGTGAATGTTCGCTGCCAGCGCCAGGCCGAATGCCCCCATCGCCACACCAATCGCCACGTGCCGCGCCGCCGGCACCGACGGATCCCGCAGGCGAGCGTATTCATATCGTATGTGGAGCGCATAGGCGATGGCGCTCACCAGCCAAGCCGCGAGCCTCCATGCCGATCGCAGTTCTGCCGACGCGGCTGCCCCGGCCAAAGCTCCGAATACCAGACCCGCGGCGAGATAGATGACGCCGAACAGCAGCGCCGCACGAATCCAGGGCTGCTGAAGCGAGGCCGAGGGAGAGGACGGAGTGGGGGAAGCGGAGTCACCCATGCGGTCCATAATTTACGCGCGATGCTTAGTCAGAAATACCCACTCTAGCTCGCAATTCGGGGACTTGAACCAGAGGCGAGGCATGGCCTTCGATCTTCAACCCACCCTCAAGGGCAAGCTCCTCGAGCTCAGACCCCTGCAACCGGCTGATTTCGACGCGCTGTATGCCGTGGCGCGCGATCCGCTGATCTGGGAGCAACACCCCGCCAGCGATCGCTACCAGGAAGACGTGTTCCGCGCCTTCTTCCAGGAGGCGCTGGACTGCGGCGGCGCCTTCGTCGTCATCGATGCTGGCGATGGGAAAATCATCGGCTCGTCGCGCTTCTACGGCTACGATGAGGCGAAGAGCGAGATCGAGATCGGCTGGACTTTCCTTGCCCGGCCCTACTGGGGCGGACGCTACAATCGCGAGATGAAACAGCTCATGCTTCGCCACGCTTTCAAGTTCGTGGACCATGTGCTCTTGCTGGTCGGTCCAAGCAACTGGCGCTCGCGCCGCGCGGTGGAGAAAATTGGTGGTGTCGAAATGTCGGAAAGAGTCTATCGCTTCGGCCGCGAGAGTGTTGCTTACGTCATCACCGCCGAGCAGTTCAAGACAGGCCCACTGAGATGAGGTGCCACATGCAGCCGTTGATTCGGTCGTTGATCCTGTCACTTCTATTCGCATCAATACTTTCCGCGCAGACCA
>JBKPDS010000164.1:0-6707 GCA_046727995.1 Gemmatimonadota bacterium | reverse complement strand
CGCTAAACGTCCATATAGTTGGCCGTTGTCGTTGTAGGCAGCTGGTAATTCTTCCCACGACGAGGGCATGCCTACCTCTCTCGAGCGCCTCCGTATTGCCATCGCTTCACGTTACGAGATCGAGCGCGAGCTCGGTCACGGAGCGTTCGCCACGGTGTACCTGGCCAAGGACATCAAGTTCGATCGACAGGTCGCCGTCAAAGTTCTGCGCGACGATGTCGGCTTCGCTCTCGGACCCGAGCGCTTCCGCCGTGAGATAGAGCTCGTAACCCACCTCAGTCATCCGCACATCCTACCGATCTACGATTCGGGAGAGGCGGATGGCGAGTTGTACTACGTGATGCCGTACGTCGAGGGTGAATCGCTGCGAGCACGACTTATTCGCGAGCGCCAGCTCTCCGTGGATGAAGCACTCCGCATCGCCAGCGAGATAGCCAGCGCCATCGACCACGCCCACCGTCACGGCATCATCCACCGCGACATCAAGCCGGAAAACATTCTCCTCGAGGATGGGCAGGCGCTGCTCGCCGATTTCGGCATTGCGCGCGCGGCCAGTGCGCTCGGGCGCGAGCGGCTCACATCGACCGGGATTTCCGTCGGCACGCCGACTTACATGAGTCCGGAGCAGGGGACCGCCGATCCGCACCTCGATGGCCGAACCGACATCTACAGCCTTGGTTGCGTCCTCTACGAGATGCTTGCCGGCTCACCGCCATTCACCGGCTCGACGACGCAGGCTCTGATCGCCCGCCATTCACTCGACGAAGTTCCATCGCTCACCGTCGTGCGCAGCACCATCCCGGAAGAAGTCGAGGACGTCGTTATGAAAGCGCTGGCGAAAGTGCCGGCCGATCGCTTCTCGACCGGACACGAATTCGCCGAGGCGCTGCAGGTGGCGAGACAGAGCGGAACTTTCCCCGCATATCGGACCGGTCATCGAACCGGTCATCGCACAAAACAGCACGCGCGCCCAAGGCGAAACTGGCGCGTAATCGTTCCAATTGCCGTCCTGATTCTGCTCGGCATCAGCGGTGCGGCGTGGGCGGGGCGGGCTTTCCTGTGGGGAGGCAGTCGCATTCGGCCCACGGGCGCTGGAGCGACTGGCTTCAGACCCCAGCGCATCGCCGTCCTCTATTTCGCCGATCAAAGCCCGGACAAAAAGCTCGGCTACCTCGCTGACGGACTCACCGAAGCTCTGATCAAGGATCTGCATCAGGTGACCGCGCTCGACGTCGTGTCCACGAACGGCGTGAAGCAATTTCGAGGGAAGGACATCTCGCGCGACAGCATCGCTCATGCACTCGAAGCTGGAACGCTTGTCGAGGGCGCCGTTGAATCGGAAGGCAAGAACGCGCGGGTGACACTGCGTCTCATCGATGGAAATGACGGCACCGATTACAAGCGAGCATCGGTGGTAGAAGCGCTCGGGAATCCGCTCGCCCTCGAATCGAAGCTGGGCGACGAGCTGACGCGCATGCTTCGCTTGTGGCTGGGCGAAGAAGTGCGACTGCGTGAATTACGAGCCGGCACCGAGAACGCCATGGCGTGGTCTCTGGTCCAACGCGCGAGCAAGCTTCGCAAAGACGCCGACGCCCTCGATCAGAGCGGCAACAGCGCCGGTGCGTCGACACAGCTTCTTGCCGCCGACACGTTGCTGGCGCAAGCGGAAGCTCTGGATCCCAAGTGGCCGGAGCCGATCGTCGCCCGCGGACTTGTGGCTGGTCGTCAGGAGAAGCTCACCAAGGACCCCGCGGAGGCGGAGAAGTGGATCGAGACCGGGCTGGCCCACGCTGATCGCGCCATCGCCCTCGATCCGAGGAACGCCGACGCGCTGGAGTTGCGCGGCACCCTGCGAGTGCGCCCGATTGCGCGTGGTTTCATCCAGGATCAACGAAAAGTGCAGGACCTGGTAACTCTCTCCGAGAAAGACCTGCGCGATGCCATCGCCATCAACCCGACCCAGGCGAACGCGCTTTACGTGCTCAGCCAGCTTCAGTACCTCAAACACGACGCAGTGGAGTCCCACAATCTCGCGCAGCGCGCGTACGACGCCGACGCCTATCTCACCGCTGCGCCGGACATTCTGTGGCGACTCTACGTCACGTCGTACGATCTGGAATCCTTCGTCAACGCCAAGAATCATTGCGACGACTTGAAGCGCCGCTTTCCCCAGCATCCACTCGCGGCGCGGTGTCAGCTCTGGATCATGACGGCCAAGGGGATCCCGCCCGATGCGGACGAGGCCTGGCGACGCGCCGCCGTCTACGCGCAGTCGGTGCCGCCCCAGCAGAAGGAGTACACAAAGCGCGAGTCGCAGATAGTCGTCGCCGACGTTCTGGGGCGTGCTGGTCTCGCCGACAGTGCGCGCCGCGTTCTGGTAAGAGCGCGTGCTGATCGCACCATCGATCCGCGGGGCGAGCTGATGGGCTACGAGGCATTCGTTCGTGGTCAACTGGGAGACAAAAAGGAGGCTGTCGATTTACTGCAACGATATCTCACCGATCACCCTGAGCACCGCGCCGGATTCTCGAAAGTGAATCCGTGGTGGTGGCGCCCGCTTCAGGACGATCCGCGCTTTAAGAACCTGATCGCGACCGGTTGACCCGGAGGGTCCCACTATGAAATCCCGTCTCCTCGCTCTCGCAGCCCTTACTCTCGCCATGGCCTGCGAAAGCACGCGCCAGCCAACAGGGATCACTGCGCCAACTGATCCCTCGAAGGTTATCAGAGACGGCGCGCACGGCGGTAACAAGGATTTCTGGTGGCTCCCTCCGCTGGTGCCGTTGCCGCTGAACAATCCCGATTTCCAGCTAGGGACGTTCAACAACGCCCTTAGGGCCAGTCTCAAAGTCGTGATCTGCGAGCTCAAGTCTGAGAACTTCGACTCCCAGGGACTACCAACCGATGCCACAGGTTGCAATGCCACGATCAAAACGTTCGCGCCTGGCAGCGTGAACCTTGTCAACCTCCCGCTTCAGCAGAACGGTTGGTGGACGCTGTTCAATCTTCCCCCTGACGGCTTCTACTACGTGCTGTGGGACACGCGCCAGTCGACCCTCGACGTCAACAAGTTCTACCGCATCAAAGTCCTGATCGACGGTTCTGACACTCCGCTGGGCATCGCCGATGTCGATCCGATGGCGAACATTTTCCAGTGGCGATTTACCCGTACTGGATCGGTTGTCCAGCTTGTCGATGACGTGCTGCTGCCGATTCCATTCCGCATCGAACACGGCGGTGGTTCGCCACTATGCGGGGGCTCGAATCTCTGCACCTCGAAAACGATTACCAACAGCGATCCCAGCGGCTTCCAAAGCCTGACACTGGAAGGCGGCGCTGGCTCGATTGCAGGCGCCAGTTTCCCGAATGGATGGATCCCTGCAGGCGGACCGCCGAGCGTGGTAGTTACGATCGCGCAGGTGACGGTTGCTGGAGGTGGCAGCACTACCGACCCGACTCCGTGTCATGTTGGTCTGGCGCTGCCGCAGTATAAAGGCTGTTTCAGATTCACGACGACACCTGCGCTGCCACCCGATCCCGAGACTGGCGCGGAGTTCGCGCAACGCGTTCGTGTTGCTGTTTGTTACGAGCTCGACGGCACCGGTGGGCTGGAGAGATTTGCGGAGCTGTGGTCTTCTGGAGGACCCAACGAGCAGCCACATCCACTGGACGATGCGACGGATGCAGGATTACTGGGCGCTGCGTCTCGCAACTGCAACACAACGCCGCCGGTCATTGGCAGCACCAATTCAAATCCGTTGGTGCAACTCGCGTCCGCCGGCTGGAGCCGGATCAAGAGTGGTGTCCGATCTGTATTTGGGATCAAGACTGCCTATGCAGTCGATTTGGGTCTGGGCGGATTTACTGACGGGTTCAGCAATGTCAGTCCCGTGCGCACCCAGGAGATTGTCGCGTCCACACCGACCGTGTTGAGCAGCGTCGCGCCAGGTGCAACGATTACGGACACGGCGCGCGTCATAGGAAGCAATCACCATACAACTCATACACTCGTCACCGGCATCGGCGGCGTTGATGTCACGTTCACAGTCGCGGCCGGAAATGGATGCGTGTTGCCATTGGGTTGCGAAGGGCCGGGCAGCAATCAGGTCACGGTTACGACAAACACCAACCCAATTGATGGCAGTCCCGTGAGCGGAGGTGGTTTTGCGCCGGTGAATTGGACCCTGCCGACCACGCCTGGGACTTACACTCTAACCGCTAATGCCGCAGCTCTCGGTGGTCCGGTGACGTATACGGCAACCGTGACGTCGCCAGCCGTCAGCATCGACGGAATCATTGGGGCCGGTGAGTGGGCAGATGCTACAGTATACGGGCCGTACACAGTCAACCTGCCCGGCGGCGCACAAACGACGGCTACCATCTATCTAAAGAATAATGCAACGCAATTATTCGGCGCCGTTAGATTCGGCCAGGATCTCAGCAATCAGGACGACGTTATTCTGGCGCTGATGATGGATCTCAACGCAAACGCAGTCTGGGACAACAACGAAGATGGTTTCGTGGTGCATCAGCGAATTGGCGGAGCGTCGAGCAACACTTTCTTCGACGAGTACGCGCTCTGCACACCACTAAACGTGTGCAATGAAGCCATCGACACGCAGAACGGTGGCACGAACGACGGATCCACAGCTTCGACCGATGGCGGCCCGCCCACAAGCGTCGAGTTCGTGAAAGGCATAAACACCCCGGACGCGCTCGATGCCCACCTTGTGGCGGGTCAGACGTTGCGGTTCTTCTTCTTTACCAACATCGGTACCGGACCTAGTGGTCGCGCCGAGACGTACTATCCGTCGCGTACGACCACGGCTTCTTACACGGTGCGCTAGTCAGCCAGCGAGGGAAAGTTGACGCATAACCCGCTGGATTCTCGCGCAATTCTGGCCGCCGGGATCGCCGAGTCGGTCAGGCACGAGCCGCGCGCCGTGGTGGTGGCGCCCGCTCCAAGACGGTCCCCGTTTCAAGAACCTTATCGCAACCGGTTGACCCGGGAGGCCCCATGAAAGTCCGCCTGCTCGCTCTCCCAGCTCTCACACTGGCAATGGCGTGCGAAGGCGCCCGACGGCCAACCGAAATCGGTGCGCCCACCGATCCCTCGAAGGTCATCAGCGACGGCGCTCATTGTAATACTCCCGGCATTGCCTGCAATCCCGACTTCTTCTTCCTCCCGCCAATGGTCTCGAACCCGGTCAACAATCCGAACTTCGAGCCGGGAAAATTCAACGCCACGCTGCAACCAAGCCTCTCGGTCGAGATCTGTGAGCTTCAGGGCTCGCCTGTGGATGCACCGACTAATTGTGTCCCGACCAAGCCGGCCGTGAAGACGTTCCTCCCCGGAACGGTCCGACTGCAAGGAGGCACCCCAGACGGATTCTACCAGGTCCTGTGGCACACGCAGGAGTCCAGTCTGGACGTAAGCAAGTTTTACCGCGTCAAGGTCATGGTCGCGGGATCAAGTATGCCATTTGGTGTTGCTGATATAGATCCGGTGTCGAACATGAAGGAATTCCGCAACGCGCGCACGGGCGAGGTCATTCCCCTGAACGATGACTCCACGCTTCCGATCAACTTCCGGATAGAGAATGCCGGCGGACCTACGCTCTGCGACGGAGTCACCCTTTGCACCTCCGCGTTGGTCACAAACGACAATCCGAACGGCGATAACCAGGTCGTCCAGGTGCAGGGAAACAACGGCCCGATCGCCGGCGTGGTGCTTCCGGACGGCTGGCTACCACCTGGAGGCCCACAGAGCGTAATCGTCACGATCAAGTCTTTCAATACAGGCGCGAACGATGTCACGGCTGGCACTCAAGCAAATCCGTGCCATGCCGGCCTCGTGCTCGAGCAGTTCAACGGGTGCTTCACGTTCACGACCACACCGACGCTTGCCGGTCTCGCCGAAGGCGGTCACCAATTCGCGCGCGCAGTCACTGTGGTTACCTGCTATGTCCTTCATGACACCGAGGATCCGCGGGAGAGATATGCGCAGCTCTGGTCGTCCGGCCCGAACGAGCCAGCGCATCCGCTCGTGAGCGTAAGCGATGCTTTAGTTCTGACAGCGCCCACCGAGCACAATTGTGGGAGCAACTTCGAAACAGTAATCACGTCCAATACGGTAGGCCCGAGTGCGTTGACGCAGTTGGCGAGCGCGGGATGGCGGGCGCTGAAGGGAGGTCTTGGCCGCCTCGTCGGCGTTAAGACTGCGTACGCCGTGGACCTGGGCCTCGGCGGCCTGACACTGGATTTCAGCAATGTCAGTCCCGTACTGACGGCGCAAATTCAGCGGTACACGGGCACGGGACTGACGCTCGGAGCCGGGGCGACTACCACTTCCACTGCGAGGATCGTGGGAACGCAGGTGCATAATGGTGGCGCGCTGACCACCGGCATTGGTGGGTTACCCGTGACGTTCACTGTTGCGCCGGGCAACGGGACGCTGCGTCTCATAGGGAGCGAGGCGCCACCGGCTACGCAGCTGACGTCGATTACCAACACGAATCCGATCGACGGGAGTCCAGTGAGCGGCGGCGGATTCGCTCCGGTGAACTGGACGATGCCGACCGCGCCTGGTACCTACACACTCACGGCTACGGGCCCGTCGCTCGGCGGGCCGGTTACGTTTACCGCGACAGTGCCCCCGGTTATCGGTTTAAATACCTGGGCGAGCCTAACAGCTGGCTATGGCCACA
>JBKPDS010000163.1:0-4341 GCA_046727995.1 Gemmatimonadota bacterium | reverse complement strand
CCCGTCGACATCCGCAGCCGCGGCGAAGCGTAGGACCAGGCGCCCTGATTCTTCGGCTCTTCCTGCGCCCACACCACTTCCTCGATCGCCGGATAGAGATCGACGATCTGAGCGATCTGATTTCCCGGCCACGGATACAGCTCTTCGATGCGCACCAGCGCGATGTGCGGTGCACGTTGCGCGGCGAGATCGTAGTAAATCTTCCCGGTGCAGAACACGAGCCGGGTTACCGACGCTCGCTGCTGCGAAGCAACCGGATCGTCGATCACCGGACGGAAGCTACCGCTGGTGAGATCGGTCAGCTTCGACGCCGCTTCCGGCAGACGGAGCAAGCTCTTCGGCTGCATCAGAATCAACGGCCGACGCTCGTAGAGCTGCGCCTGACGACGAAGAATGTGGAAGTACTGCGCCGGCGTCGAAGGATAGGCAACACGCTGATTCCCCTCGGCGCACAGCTGAAGGAATCGCTCCAGCCGCGCGCTCGAGTGCTCCGGCCCCTGTCCCTCGTAGCCATGGGGCAACAGCAGCACGATCGACGAATCCTGTCCCCACTTCGCTCTGTCGGCGGCGATGAACTGATCGATGATGGGCTGCGCGACGTTCACGAAATCGCCGTACTGCGCCTCCCACAACACCAGCGTATCCTCGGCAGCAGTGCTGTAACCGTACTCGAAGCCGAGCACCGCCATCTCGGAGAGGGGACTGTTGTAGATCTCGATTCGCCCGTGCGACTCGCCATCGGCGAGGTGCGCCAGTGGGACGTAGATGTCTCCCGACTCTGAATCGTGGAGCACCGCCTGTCGATGCGAGAACGTGGCGCGCTCCGAGTCCTGACCGCTCAGTCGAACAGACTTTCCATCCATCAGCAACGAAGCAAACGCCAGGGCCTCGGCGTGTCCCCAGTCGATGCCGCCGGCATCTCCCATCGCGTCGGCGCGGCGAGAGAGCGTCTTGGCAAGACGTGGATTCACCTTCAGCGTCGATGGCCACTTGAGCAGCCGCTCGTTCAGGTCGCGCAGACGATCCGCAGCGACCGCCGTGTCGCCGCTGCCGGCGCCCGATTGATCCGCTTCCGCGTCCTTGGCCGGATTGTATTCGGGCGGATGGATCTCCCCCGCTTTCATCGCCGTCAGGATGCGATCGAATTCCGCCGCGATGTCGGCGTCGATCTTCTTCACCTCTTCGGCGGTGACGATTCCTTCGGCTACGAGGCGATTTGCCCAAACCTCACGAGGTGAGGGATGCGCGCGAATCTTCTTGTAAAGAGTTGGCTGAGTGAACGCCGGCTCGTCGGTCTCGTTGTGTCCGTGACGACGGTAGCCGACGAGATCGATCAGGAAATCCTTGCCGAACCTGGCGCGATACTCGATCGCCAGACGCACGACGTGGATGCAGGACTCCGCATCGTCGGCGTTGACGTGAACGATCGGCACCTCGAACCCCTTGGCCAGATCGCTGGCGTAGCGCGTCGATCTGGCATCGATCGGATCGGTAGTGAAGCCGATTTGGTTGTTGACAATGATGTGGAGGGTGCCACCGGTCCTGAATGCATTCAGTCCCGAGAGATTGAAGGTCTCCGGAACCACACCTTCACCCGGAAATGCCGCATCGCCATGCACGCAAATCGGAACAACGGCCGCCTCGTCCCGCCCCCCGCCTCCCGCCAAAACCTGGCGCGCTCGGGCAACTCCCTCGAGCACCGGGTTGACGACTTCCAGGTGACTCGGATTCGGCACCAGCAGTACTTCGACCTGGCTGCCGTTGGCGACTTGCCGGGAACCATTGGCGCCGAGGTGGTATTTGACGTCGCCCGTCTCGCTGACGGCGTTGGTGGTAGCGTGCTTGCCCTCGAACTCCTCAAAGATCGACGCGTAAGGCTTGCCGAGCGTGTGCGCCAGGACGTTGATGCGTCCGCGGTGCGCCATAGCGAGATCGACTTCGCGCGCGCCATGGGTCGCAGCTGCCTCGATCGCGACATCGAGCATCGGCACCAGGACATCACTGCCTTCGATCGAGAAGCGCTTGTAACCCTGGTAGGCGCGGCCGAGGAACCGCTCCAGTCCATCGACCTGGGTCAGCCGATTGAGAATCGACCTCTTTTCCTCTTCGCTCAGCGGCTGATTGAGACGACCGCTCTCGATCTGCTCCCGCAGCCACTCGCGCTCTTCGACTTTGCCGACGTGCGAGATCTCGAATCCGATCTTCGATGAGTACAGCTCGCGCAGACTCGCCACGACATCGGCGGCGCTTCCGCCAGACGCGCCGAGCACTTCGCCCGGAATGTTCGCGAGACGCTCCTCGCTCAGGCCATGAAATTCGGGAGTGAGCTCGGGAGTACCTTCGGCGGGCGTTCCCAGCGGATCGAGCGGTACGGAGAGGTGGCCGTAGCTACGAATCGCATCCACGAGCTCAGCCGCGCCGGCGACATCGCGAAGAAAAGCGGGATCTAGTCCCGCTTGAGAAGGTTCTCCAACGGCGGCTGGCGTCGGGGCACCAGCTATGCTCTCCGCAAATCGGAAAAACTGTCGCCACGATTCGTCGACGGATGCCGGATCGCGCCGATAGGCCTCATAAGCCTCGGTTATGTATCCGTCGTTGAAAACGCCCGTGATGGGGTCGGAGCTCATGCCTCTAAATTTAACTGTGCTCCACCACCCTCGGCCCATTGCTGCGAGTGCCCAGCGAGTACTTCGGGCGCGTTGCCGCTGCCTTCAACATTTGCACAGCGGTGGCCTCCTCGAGCGTCGGCAGATAGAGGAAGCCGGCGATGCCGTTGATGTCGAGCAGGTGCAGCTCTTCGGCGTGTCGGGTGAGGCTTACTGCTATTACCGGCGTTTTGGCGAGGAGAGGGTTGTGCTCCCATCTCTCGAGTGGCACGTCCGCCAGCACATCGTAATCGCAGATGACGACGTCGGGTGCAATATCCCCCACCGCTTCAGCTGCCGAATCGATCCCGACTGCGTTCGTCGTGGCGATCCCCATGTGGGCGAAGTAGCGGGCGATGTGCTCGCTCAGGAAGCAATGGCGCGCAATGCATAATGCGCGGAGGGGAGTTGTCGTCTGCTGCGCTGCCACTGAAAATGTCTCGAATTGATGCGCGTTGATCGTAAGGCACGCTCGCCCACAGCACAAGCGCGACCGCTAAAAAAAGCGTCCTGCACAGCCAAGTGCAGGACGCTTCAATGGAAGTAGGGTTACTTCTTCGTCTTGTCGACGTTGTTACCGATGATACCGCCGAGAATTGCTCCAGCCGCGCCACCGATGATCGCGCCCTTCACCTTGTTTCTGCTGGTGACTGCACCAATCACTGCACCGGCGCCAGCGCCGATCGCAGCGTCACGCTTGGTGTGCTTCACTTCCTGAGGAGCCGGAGCGGGAGCACTGTAAACCGGCGCCGAAGAATAGGTGCCGGACGAGCGTGAGGTGGAGCGACGCGTCGTAGTGGTTCTGCGAACAGTCGTCCGCGGAGCGGTCGACGTGCTTCTCAGAGCCGTGGGCGCAGTTGTAACTCCCGCGCGCTCAGCAGCGGTGATGCTGTCAAGCGGAGTGTACGGCCGGCTCGCTGCTGCGGTAGACAGATCTGAATTAAGAGCACTGTCCGCTGCGGTCTGCGACTTATCGCCCTTGGAGCAAGCGAACGCGAGGAACGCGGCCGGAAGGATTAGTAACTTTTTGAACATTTTAAAGCCTCCAGGTATGACCCCCGCGTATTGCGACGGTCCTCTATAGAAGGGCAGACAATGTGCCAAATCGGACGTTTAGTTACCCTACGGTAGCGGCGGATAACTCACGGTGGGCCGCCAGATCGTCCTCTAGAGAGGCCGGTAGAGTGAGACGAAAGGTGCTCCCCTGGCCGGGCGTCGAACACACGGTCAAAGACCCATCCAACAGCTGAGCCAGTCGCCTCGAGATCGGGAGGCCAAGGCCGGTGCCGGGCTGCTTGGATTCGGAGACTTGCACGAACTCCTCAAAAATCCGCGGGATGTCTTCCGACGCTATTCCAACTCCCTCATCGATTACAGCTATCTCTACACCGTGGTCGTCGGTTTGTTTGCAGTTGACCCGAATCGGCTTCCCTTCACCGAATTTGATCGCATTCGAGAGAAGATTGAGCAGCACCTGTCGCACGCGCCGCGGATCGCTGACGACGTTGAACGGCGCCGACTCCATCTCCAGACTCAGCGTCGAGCCGTACTCATCGGCCAGCGGACGCACCGTCACGAAAAGATCTTCTATCAGCGACGGGAACATCACCGGCTGCAGTGACAGCTCGATCTTGCCTGCTTCGATCTTGGAGAGGTCGAGCACGTCGTTGACCAATTCGAGGAGATGCCGCGCCGC
>JBKPDS010000162.1:0-12006 GCA_046727995.1 Gemmatimonadota bacterium | reverse complement strand
ATACCGGCGGGTGCGTTCAGCGATGGTGGATGCGGAGCAAAAGGCAGTGACCGATCTTCGGGATCGCGGGGTGATCGGCGACGACGTGATGCGAAGAATTCAGAGGGATTTGGATCTCGAGACGATGCTGCTCGAGACTAGTGAGCCGGTGATCGAGACCGTTAGCGAAGTACCGGCAGCGATCGACAGATCGACATAGGATGGAAAGAAGCTGATTCCAGAACTGCGGGCCGGTTCCGAACTTCGAGCTAGTTGCGTACTGCGAGCTAATTGCGAGTTACGAGCTAATTGCGAATTACGAGCTAGGTTCGCTGCTCGCAGTCGCTCGCACGTCGTAGCAGGTTCGCAGCTCGTAGCTAGCTCGCAGCTCGGAATCGGCCCGCAGTTCTCGCATTGCTGAATCCCGTTTCCCTCTCAATATTCTCGTAATTATTGAACGGTCCCCGCATGGCCCAGACTCAGATCCCCGACATCGGCAAATACTGCATCCTCGAGCTGGTGGGCGAAGGTGCGATGGGGGTCGTGTACAAAGCCAGGGATTCGGTCCTCGACCGCACCGTCGCCATCAAGGTGATGAACGAATCGATCGCGCGGCAAGAGGATCTCCGCCAGCGATTCCTCCGTGAGGCGCAGGCTGCCGCATCGCTCCAGCATCCCAACGTCGTCGTCATTTACGACCTCGGCGAGCTCGATGGCCACCTCTTCATAGCGATGGAGTTCGTCGACGGCATCGACCTCGAGAAGCTGCTGGAGACGGGCCAGCCGCTCTCGCTGCAGGCGAAGCTCGACATCGTCATCGATGTGCTGACCGGACTGAGCTTCGCCCACAAGCGCGGCATCATCCACCGCGACATCAAGCCGGCCAATATCCGCGTCACCGAAGATGGCCGGGCAAAGATCATGGACTTCGGCGTCGCGCATCTGGCGTCGTCGAGCATGACGACGACGGGATCACTGCTGGGGACGCCGAGCTTCATGGCCCCGGAGCAAATCACCGACGGGAAGACGAGCCCCGGCACCGACATCTTCGCCGTCGGCGCTGTCCTTTACCAGCTCCTCACCAACCTGAAGCCGTTCGACGGGCCGACGCTCCAGAATCTCTTCTTCAAGATCATCACCGAGAAGCCGAAGCGCGTCTCCGAGCTGATGCCGAACCTGCCGTCAGCACTCGATCGGATCGTCGACAAGGCGATGGCAAAGGAGCCGGCCGACCGGTACACCAACGCGCTCGACATGGCGAACGATCTCAGCGCCGTCCGCGCGAAACTGAGCGGGCCGTCGTACCCGGCGTCGATTTCGCTCAGCTCCTCGGTCTCCAGCGCCATTGAACAAGCACGGAAGAAGCAGCAAACGCGGACGCGCAGCTTCGCCTTTGCCGGTGGATTTGCCGCGGCCGCGGCGATCCTGATCATCTGGGCGATTGTGTTCAAGATTCGCCACCCTTCGCGGGCAGATGTGAAGCCGGCAGTTGCAGCAGCGACCTCCACTCCGACGCCGGTATCGAGCCAGCAGTCGACTGTTCCAGCATCCAATCAGCAGTCGACGGTACCGCCAGCTACTGCGCTTCAGGCGCCGCCGACGACAGACAAGCCGGCAGCGACCACCCAGAATGCGCGATCAACGCGGACCGTCACGACTACCAGGACGACCGCGAAACCTCCACCACCCAAAGTGGCGCAGAGACCGGCGCAGTCGCCGGTAGTATCAGCGCCCGCGCTGACGAATCAGCTACCAGCTCCCATCACCCAGCAACAAGTGGTGACGCAACCGCCGGCCACGGTCGTTCAGCGTCCCGTGCAAACCCAGGAAGCGCCGCCTGCTGCTCCTCCTCCCGCTCCCAAACCAGCGACGGCTGCTGACATCGCGCCGATCGTCGAGGCCTACGCCCGCGCCATCGAGTCCAGAGACATCACTGCCATGCGTCGGATCAATCCGGGACTCACCACGGCGCAGCAACGCAATTTCGAGACATTCTTCCAGCGGGCGCGCGACATCAACGTCACCTTCAGGGTCGACAATGTCGAAGGCTCGGCGTCGTCGGCCGACGCTCGAGTGGTGGGAACCTACGCCTACACCGATCCGCAGGGGAATCCGGTGCGACAGCCGGTCACCCTCGCCGCAACGCTGCAACGGGATGGCAATACCTGGCGATTGGTGGCGATCCGGTAACTGAGTGGCAGTTAGAACGTGTACTCTATTCCCGCCGTATACACGAGGTTCGGACGCAGGCCCCCGCGATTCAGCGGAAAGAGCGTGTTCAGAACGATGGTGGTGGCGCGGGCCGGCGCGAGCTTGAACCCGAATGAGCCATTGACGATGTCGTCGCGCATGTCGGGGATGTTGGTCGGGTTCAGAGTGCGGCGAAACGGCGAGTCGTAAGTCACGATGCCGGGCAACTGCAGCTTGCTGTCGCCCACCTGGAGCTCGGTCACCAGATCCGCCGCGAGCGTGAACGCATCGGCCAGCTTCTGATCGAACCCCGCCGTGCCGATCACTGCGTCGTTCTGCTGCTTATTGGCGTGGTAGAGGTAGCCGGCGTTGAGGTGCGGCGAAAAATCTCCGAGCTTGGTGTTGAGGATCATGAGAAACCGGCCCGAGAACTTTCCCGCGCCCAGCAGATCCTCCTGGCTGCCGGTCGGAAAGCGTCCATCGACGAGCATGGCGAAACTGGCGTCCGGCGTTTCCCGGAAGTTCACCTTCATTCGCACCGCGACATCGCCCAGCCCGGAAGATGAGCCCAGGCTTTGCCGGTGGGCGCTGAGCACCGGGTTGGACGGCGTGCCCGCGAAATAGTGGAACGCGCTGTCGCCGCCGAAGGGACGGATTTGCGCGTCGCTCTCGCCGCGGAATTCAGTCTGCACAATCGGGACGACGAGACCCAAATCGAATCGGTTGGTCACGCCGTAAGTGATGTACATCGACGTCACCCGCACATCGAGATCGATGTTCAGGTGGAAATCCATGGCGTCGTTCTCGAGCCGCGGGATTCCGTAGAGAGTGCAGTCGCCGCCGAACTGTGCGTCGCATCCCGGGAAGTCGACGTTCTGATGGGTGAAGATGAGATTGATGTCGCCCATGTCGACGCCGCGCAGCGTCGCGAATCGGAAACCGGTTCTGCTTATCCCGGCCAGCACGCGGCCACGTCCGAGCGTCTGCGCTCGCTCGGCGAAGATCGGTCCCGCCGAGGTCGATGTGAGAACAGGCACGCCCGCCTCGAAGCGGAAGGTTTCGCCGCCGCCCGTCGACCCAATTGGAATGCCGCCAATGCTGGTGCCGAGCGCATCGGTGATGAAGGAGATCAGCGACCCGTTCTCAGCACTCGACGAAGGAATGAAATGGAGTCCATGTGCCTGCAGCGACGCAGGGTTGTTGGGATCGCCCGATCCGGCGAGGAAGAGCGGTTGTTGTCCCGGCCCGAAAATGAAAAGATCGGAGATCCGATCGCGGAGATGCTGTGCCGCAGCAGGAGCTGGCTGGATGATTGATGCGGCGCATCCGAGGACGATAAGCGTGCTGATATTGCCAAGCCGCGCAGCGCGAGTGAGCATAGTTGGATGGAAGGAGGCCATCTCTGTCGCTCGGAGCGCTATATGATAGCGGCGATGGCGTCAGCCGGCAAACGTGTCAGGCGGGAGTAAATCTTGGACGCGAACGTTGTCGTTGTTGGAGCGGGAGCAGCGGGATTGTCGGCTGCCGCCGCGCTGAAGCAGACGGGAATCGACGCCACGGTGCTGGAGCAGGATGCGCGCATTGGCGGGACGTGGTCGCGGCGCTACGACCGACTGCGCCTGCACACCGTGCGCGGGTTCTCCGGACTGGCCCATTTCCGAATTCCGCGTCGCTATCCCGCCTATCTCTCGCGTGATCAGTTCGTCTCGTACTTGCGCGAGTACGCCGATCATTTCGGGCTGAATGTCGTCACCCGATGCGAGGTGGAGAAAATCTCCCGCGATCCCCGGACCAACAAGTGGAAAATCGTCACCGGCGCGGGTGACACCTGGAGCTGCAACGCCGTCGTCATCGCCAGCGGCCAGTACCGAATTCCAATCCAGCCCGAATGGCCCGGCGCGGAAATCTTTGGCGGCGAGCTGTCGCACTCGGCCGACTACTCCAATCCGACGCCGTTCATCGGCAAGCGCGTGCTCGTCGTCGGCGCCGGCAACAGTGGCGCCGAGATCGCCACGGACATCGCCGAGAATGGAGGGAAGGTCGTGGCGCTCGCCATCAGGACGCCGCCGGCGATCGTCCCGCGCGATCCATTCGGGATGCCGGTCCAGCGCACCGGGATCATGTTGAGCGTTCTGCCGGCGAGGATTGCCGACAGGATCGGCCGACTCACCTCGCGCTTGGTGCTCGGCGATCTCACCGCCTACAAGATTCCGGCGCCAGTGTGGGGACCGTTCACGGCGAAGCGGATCCCGCTGATCGATGTCGGTTTCGTCAGCGCCGTGAAGCGAGGGCTGGTGCAGATTCGACCGGCGGTGGTGCGATTGAGTGAAACGGGGGCGGTCTTCGCCGACGGGGCATCGGAGCAGTTCGATGCGATCATTGCCGCGACGGGGTTCGCCACCGGGCTTGGCGACATTCTCGATGTCGACGGTGTGCTCAACGAGTCAGAGGAACCGATCGCTGGGTCTGGATCAGCGACGTCGGCGCCCGGACTTTACTTCAATGGTTTCTTCCACAGCCTGCGTGGAAACCTTTTTGAATCGAACCGGGCGTCACGCCGCCTGGCGAGAAACGTGAGGACGTTTCTCGCCAGCTAATAGTTCATTTGGAGGGTTGGAACCCCGGCACGCGGAATTGCCACAACAGGAAGCTCCACTGATCTGCGAGCAGCTGCTCCAGCTGGGTTTTAGTCATGGCAATGCCGCCGTGCCCACCCTCGTATTCCACTCGCAGCAACACCGGCTTACCGCTCGACGTCGCGGCCTGCAAGCGCGCCAGCAATTTCGCCGGCTCCCACGGCGTGACGCGCGGATCGTTTATGCCGGTCGTCACCAGTACTGCCGGATACGCCGTGCCGTCCTTGATGTGATGGTAGGTGCTCATCTCGTAGACTGCCTGGAATCCCTCCGGCGTTTTGTTGGTTCCAAACTCCGGAATGTTGGGTAGCCCATTCGCCGATTCCTCCACTCGCACGACATCGGAAAGACCGACGTTGTCAATGGCAGCGGCGAACAGATCCGGACGGTCGGTAATCGCGCGGCCGATGGTGATTCCACCAGCACTGGTCCCCTGGCCCGCAAGTCGGGCCGTCGATGTGTACTTGTGGTCGATCAGGTACTGTGCTGATGCGATGAAATCCCGCCAGGTGTTGTGCTTGGTGAGCAGCTTACCAGCCAAATGCCAGCCTTCTCCGTACTCGCCCCCACCGCGCACATGGGCTACGGCGTAAACGCCGCCTCGTTCGATCCACGCCAGCAGCATCGGATCGAAGTAGGGGTCCAGAGTGATGCCATATGCGCCATAGCCGTCGAGCAGGGTCGGGTTCGATCCGTCGAGTGCAAGGCCCTTTTTGTGAACGATCGACAGCGGAACCAGTGTGCCGTCATAACTCGGCGCCTTCACTTCCTCGGCGACTACGTCAGACGGAAAATCGAACGGGCCGTGCGGGACGAGAGTGGTTTCGGTGATCCGATTCGTGGTTGGATCATAGGCGTAGTCCGAAGGAGCGCGGTTCCATGATGTGATGCCGAGCAGCGCGCCAGTGACTCGCGGATCGATGGCGTCGAACCAGACCTGGCCGTCGACTGGCAACGCGAGCCGCCTGGCAACGCCGGTGTTGGGTCCGCTAAATGGAATCCGCAGTATTTTTCCGATTCCACCGTCGAGCAATTGCACGTAGAGCGCATCCTGAGCAGTGCTGACGTTTCTAATCACGGCGTCGCTCTCGGGCACAACAATGGTCGCGTGCGCAAAATCGGGATTGCTGATGCTCATGCGGACGACCTTGAAGTGCGGCGCGTCCTTGTGGGTCATCAGATAGATGTCGTCGCCGTGCACGTCGAACACCGTCACCTGGTCGTCGACGTCGACGATTCTCCGCCACGGAATGTCCTTGTCGTTGATCGAGGCCAGCGGCGCAGCATAGAGGGTGGTTTCAAGCTGCACGCCGTGAAGGACCAGGCCGAACAGCCATGGCGACTCTCCCGACGGAAATGCAAAAGGTAGATCAGTCGGAGCGATTTTCACGCGCGGCGATACGTTGTAGCCGAAAATGGCGCGATCAGTTTCGGGATCAGTGCCTGGCACGTGCAGGTACACAATGCTTTTCTGCTCGCGCTCGGTGACGGGCATGCCCGGCAGCATCTTCTGCATCCGGTTGTGCAGGAACGCGTGCCCGTCGGGAAGCCAGGCGGGACCGCCAAACCAGCTGCGATCAATCGTCTCCGGAAATTCGCGGCCAGTAGCAACATCGACGATATGGATCACCGCGTCCTCCGATCCGCCCGGAGAAGCGCCGTACGCCACTTTGGACGCGTCGTAAGAGGGCGTGTAGTAGTTGAGGACGAACGAGGGACTGCCGGCCGGAGTGATCTTGACGGGATCGACTATCAACTTTTCCGGAGCGGTGAGGCCATTTCGGGCGTAGATCTTTCCCATTTCCTCCGATGCGAGACGCTTCTGATAGAAGTAGTGTTCGCCCGGCAGCCGGCGCAGATCGTACACCCTGGCCACGGCGGATTCGTCGAGCTCCTTGAGGCGTTTCAGCAGCGCATCGCGTCCCGGAATCCTTGCGAGCTCGCTGCGCGTGTAGTCGTTTTGAGCCTTGAACCACGCCTGCATTTCTGCCGACTTCAGGTCCTCCATGTATCGATACGGGTCTTCGACTTTGGTCACGAAGTATTCGTCGACGACCGTCCGTACCGGCGCTTTGGGCGGAGCCGGCGGTGGCAGGGTGTTGGGTGACTGTGATAGAGTCCTGGCTGTCGGTAGGATGAACGCGATGCCGATAAGCAGCCGGATCTTGCTGAGCGCAGGCATGGTGCCTCCGATCGGGTGGTGCGCCAGCATAGGGCGATTCTGCAAATGGGTCAAGGCCTCCGTGACACAGGCGGCCACAGCGTCTACAAACCCTTTACAGTATTAGCGAATCAAATCGCTCTCGGTCGCGTAATGTTCGTTTACCGAAAACCCACTTGGCAACGTCACGTCTGTCGATAAGACCGGAGATGGCTATACGGCGCGAAAATCACTTCAGTCGCTGGCGATTCAGACGGGCATATGGTTGGAGGCCGACTCTACCAACAATGCGTGGCGGAAACAGTGACTTTGGCCGCGCGATTTCAGCTATCGGCAGGGTCCAACGATACTTCCACCCACAATCGCTCCGGGCTGGTGAATGATTTGCGCTGATTTCCGGAGTGATCCCGGTCAAGGTAATAACGCTTCTGATCGCCGCCGCGGCGGTTGCGGTCGGGTATCGTCAGGTTCCTGTTAGCGAAAAAACCTCGAGCCCGGCGGAAAAAACCTCGCACGTAACAGCGCGAGCAGACAGCGACAGCATCACCCGCTCGTCGATGCGCAATGTCAACTTCTGGATCATCCCCGGCGCCGCGTTGCGCATCCGGACAATGCGCGGCACCATGCGCTCGCTGCGCGGCGGACCGGTTCTCTTCGACGACAAGAACGCGTTCCTGATTCATCTCTCGTACGCCGAGATCGGGTTGAACGGCAACGACATCACGACGCTGATGAATAACCACATCTTTGCCTATCCCGGCTCGCCGCTCAAGAAACTGAAGGTACACACTGCTGGATCACGGCTCGTACAGTCGGGAATCATGCACAAGATCCTCGACCTCCCGTTTGAGATCACGGCGGATCTTTCGGTCACACCTGAAGGACTCATTCGCCTCCATCCAGTCCGGACGCGCATACTCGGCGTCGATGGCGCCGCACTGATGCGCGCCTTCAATCTCAGCCTGGAGAAGATTCTGGACCTCAAAAAGGCCGTCGGCGTGACGGTGAAGGGAAACGACTTGTTCCTCGATCCGACGAAGATTCTGCCGCCGCCGGCAATCGAGGGCCACGCCACGGCCATTCGCATCGAAGGTGACGAGATCGTCCAGACCTTCGGCAGTCCCGCCGACGCGCCGGAGCTCACTCCACCCGACACGTCGGCACCCGGCTTCATGTACTACAAGGGCGGGACGCTCCACTTCGGCAAGCTGATGATGCTCGACGCCGACATGCAGATCGTCGATCGCCAGCCGACCGGATTCTTCAACTTCGATCTCGACCGCTACAAGGAACAGCTCGTCGCCGGCTATTCAAAAACGCTCCCCAGCATGGGCCTGGAAGTGTACATGCTGGGCCTCGAGAAGCTCGGCTCGGCTACCAGATCTGCACTCGTACCGAGTCCGCCCGGTACATCGGTTGTCCCGGCTTCACTCCGAACGCCTGATAAAACTCCGGAACGTTAGAGATCGGACCCAGCACTCTCCATTTCGCCGGTGAGTGCACGTCACTGAGGAGCTGGCTGCGCAGCGACTCGTCCCGCTGCTGCGACATCCAGCCGATGGCGTAGCCGAGGAAGTAGCGCTGCAGCGGAGTGAGTCCGCCGATCTTTTTTCCCTCCTGGTACTGTTTCGTTTTCCTGAAGGCGTCGAGTCCGAGTAACACTCCGCCGTAATCGGCGATGTTCTCGCCCAGCCCCGCCTTGCCGTTGATGTGCAGTCCCGGCATCGGCTCGTAGGCGTCGAACTGCTTCGCCATCACCTCGGAGCGTTTCTCGAAATTCGCGGCGTCGGCAGCGGTCCACCAATCGGTGAGATTGCCGGCGGCGTCGAACTTCCGACCCTCGTCGTCGAAACCGTGGGTGATCTCGTGGCCAATCGTTCCGGCCGCGACGTATCCGTAAGCGACAGCGTCATCGATCGCCGAGTCGGGGACGCCGGGAATGGTAAAGATGGCCGCCGGTAACACGATCTCGTTGTTCGAAGGATTGTAGTACGCATTGTAGGTCTGCGGCGTCATTCCCCACTCGGTCCGATCGACCGGCTTGCCGAACTTGGAGATGTTGTCATTGAACGCCCAGCGATTGGCGTTCATCATGTTCTCGGCGTACGAATTCCGACCGACGACGAGCGCGGAAAAATCCTTCCACTTGTCGGGATAACCGACTTTGGGATAGACCGCGGCGAGCTTCTGCAGCGCGCGCGCCTTGGTGGAATCGCTCATCCAGGTCAGGCGATTGATGCGCTCGCGGTAGGCGGTGCGGATCGCCTCGACCATGTCGGCGTAGCGCTGCTTCTCGGCGGGCGGGAAATACTCTTTAACGAAGATGCGACCCAACACCATGCCCATCGCGTCGCCTTCGGCATCCAAAACCCGCTTCCACCGGGCCCGCGGCTCCTTCTGGCCGTTGAGAATGCGATTGTAGAAACTGAAGCGCTCGTTGTAGAACGCGCTGCTCAGGTACGGCGAGTAAGTCGTGATCAGCTGATAGCGCAGGTAATCCTGCAGCGCCGGCACCGCCGTCGACTGGATCAGCGACTGCATGGCGGTGAAGAATTCGGGCTGGCCGACGATGACGGAGTCAGGGCGCACACCCCAGGAAGCGAGACGCCCGACCCACTCGATCGAAGGAGTGTACTTCGACGTCAGCGTCACCGGCGCCATCTTGTTGTAATTGGCGACGGGGTCGCGCAGATCCTCGAGCTTGCGCGATGCTTTGGCGAGGCCCGTCTCGAACGCCATCACGTTCTGGGCGGCGGTCTGTGCCGACGCCGGATCGCGCCCCAGCAGCTGCAGAGTGCGGGCGATGTGCTTGACGTATTCATCGCGGATGCGCGCGACACCGGTATCCGGATTGAAGTAGAAATCGCGCTCGGGGAGACCGAGTCCGCCCTGACTGAGATGGACAGCCATGACGTCGCTCTTCCGCTCGTCCTGGTAGACGTAGAAGCTGAAGAACGGGCCGACCTGCAGTGGTCCTTCAGCGAAAGCGACATCGATTGCATCGCCGGGGGACCGAATTGCGTCAATCCGGGCCAATTCGGCGTCGAGCGGATGAATCCCCTGCTGCTCGATCCTGGCAGTGTCCATCGCCGTCGCCCAGAAGTCGCCGATTTTCTGGGCATCGCTCCCTGGCGCCGCGTTCGTCGCGGCCGACTGCTCATTGATCTGACGCAGATTCACGTAGAGCTGCTCGCGCACCTCGTTGCCGATTCCCCACGCCGCTTCAGAGGCGGGAATGGGATGTCTCTTCAGCCAGCCGCCGTTGGCGTACTGGAAGAAATCCACCGCCGGGCTGACGGTGGTATCGAGATCGGCGGCGAGAAAGTCTGTCCGCGCCGGCGCGCTGGAAGTTGTGACAGCGGGACTGCACGCGGCGGCGGCGCAGACGACGGGGAGAAGGCAGCTTCGAGTCAGGGAGTTGCTCATATACGGAGTAATTGTGAGCGAGTCGAATGGTGTGCGACGGGGAGCAGCACCATTGGGCGCAGACACACTTTTGGCAAGAGCCGGCGCGCTCTGTTTACACAATGGGAACGAGGTTTGTGCCGGTGAGGTTTCGGGATCACCGCCAGTGTGGCGCCCCAAGAGCGCCGCAAAATACAAAACCAGTTGCATTTTGCCTTCGGGGTTTCCCCCGGACCCCAGAAAATCTCATTCTTGTAAGTATTGGCGTTGCTTAGAGTTACGCTTCTGTTAGCAAAGCGGCTTTTGCCTGGTTTTTTCAGACGTTTCGCCAGCCGAATTCATCCAGTCTTATCAGTGCTTAAGGCGCAAAAGCCGGCGGCGATTTCCTAACGCTTCAGGAGAGTCTTGAATGAGCAGCAAAAAGGGTTTTACCCTCATTGAGCTTCTGATCGTCGTGGTCATCATCGGCATTCTTGCCGCGATCGCGATTCCGAAGTTCGCGAACACGAAGGACAAGGCGTATGTCGCCGCGATGAAGTCTGACCTTCGCAACCTGGCGACCTACGAAGAGCAGTATGCGGCCGACAACAACGGCGCGTACTTCGCTGGCACCGCGACGAGCGGGAGCCCGCTGCAGGGTTTCACTCCGTCGCAGAACGTGACGGTTACGGCGACGGTTAACGCCGGCCCGCCGCAGTCGTGGACGGGAACTGCGACTCACTCGCAGTCTGCGAAGACCTGCGATAACTCGACCGGCGCAATCGTCTGCACCTGATTATTGCACCAGCCGTTTGACAAAAGGGGACGTCTCGCGACGTCCCCTTTTTTTGCGCTTAAGTCCGATCGTCACCGGTTCAGCCAATAGGATAGCTTCACCAGGAAAGTGTTCGCCGGGTGTAGCCGGAAAAGATCCCGGATGTCGCCGTTGAAGTCGCGGTTGCCCTCGATGTTGTTGAATCCCTGTCGGCCCTGGTTCCACACCACGAACAGAGTCGACCCCGGGTTGTACTCCCAGCGCAGCACGACGTTCGACTGCAGCGCCTTGAAGTTGAAGCCACCGGGGTTGGTCGTCACCGACGGATCGTTGTAAGGCGCGTAGCGATCATCGTACTTGTCCGCGCGCGGGGTCGACGAGACCTGACGCACGTTGCTGTAGGTCCCCTTCGAGACGAACGGCTGGGCGTAGGTTTGCAGCGACAGGTTCGGGGTGAAGGTGTAGTTGAGTCGCGCCGTCAGGGACGTCGTTTTCTGATCGAGGTGCGCGACGGTGTAGTGCAGGAGGTTGCTCGCATCGGTGAACTTTCCAAAGAACTGGTTGTCCGAAACGTTGTGCGAGAAGTTCATCGAGATTGCGGAGCTGAAGCGACCCATCGCCTTGAAGTCGAGCTCGGGGCCAAAAGACGTCGACCAGTTTCTCTTGTTCGAGCTCTGGAAGTAGTTGGCGTTGAAGTAGGGCACTATCGCTTTGCGGTCGTCGCCATTTACGAACCACCAGGGAGCGATGTACATGTCCTGGCGAACGGCCGGACCACCGCGGAGCTGGCGATCGTCGTATGTCTTGCCCAACTGGCCGACCGTACCACCCATGTGCCATCCCCAATAGTTCTTGAAGGTGATGTGGGTGTTGGTGTTGTA
>JBKPDS010000161.1:0-8237 GCA_046727995.1 Gemmatimonadota bacterium | reverse complement strand
ACCGGATCGGTGCCGGACAGGCTGAAGGTTCCGGCATCGCGCGTCGTAGTGAACGCGCGTATTCCCCAGGCCTCGAAGTCGGAAACGACTTCCTTGGGAACCTCGGTCGAGCTAGTGTCGGCGATCGTCAACGCGGGTAATCGAAGCGCCGAGGGCGTTGAGGCGCTCATCGATGCGCTCGTAACCGCGCTCGATCTGGCCGACGTTGTTGATGAAGCTCGTTCCCTCGGCGCAGAGCGCCGCCAGCAGCATCGCCATGCCCGCGCGAATGTCCGGGGATTCGAGGAATGCTCCCCGCAGACGCGAGGGACCGTGAACGAGTGCGCGGTGGGGATCGCACAGGACGATGCGTGCGCCCATCGTCGACAGCTTGTCGACGAAGAACATGCGCGACTCGAACATCTTCTCGTGCATGAGAATCAGCCCCTCGCACTGCGTCGCCGTCACGATGGCGATCGACATTGTATCCGCCGGGAATGCCGGCCAAGGCTGATCCTCGAGTTTGGGCACGTGGCCGCCCATGTCGGTCTGGATCTGCCGCGACTGCTTCGCCGGGACGATCAGATCCGGACCATCTTCTTCGCATTCGATGCCCAGTCGCGAGAAGCCCATGCGGGTCGATCGAAGGTGCTCGATGCCGGCGTTCTCGATTCTCAGCTCGGACCTTGTTACCGCCGCCAGGCCGATGAAGGAGCCGACTTCGATATGATCCGGGCCGATGGTATGGGAAACCGGCTTGCTGCCGAGGGTCCGTCCGCCGTGAATCGTCATGCAGTTGGTACCGGCACCCTCGATATCGGCACCGAGCGCGATCAGGAACTTGGCGAGATCCTGGACGTGCGGCTCGCTGGCAGCGTTTCGCAATACCGTCGTCCCCGTCGCCGCCGAGGCGGCGACGAGCGCGTTTTCGGTGGCCGTGACGCTCGGCTCGTCGAGGAAAACATCCGCGCCACGGAATCCGTTGACGTGCATCTCGATCATCTTGCCGTGGGTGAAGGTCGCGCCGAGTTGCTCGAGGGCGAGAAAGTGGGTATCGAGTCGCCGCCGCCCGATCACATCGCCGCCCGGCGGCGGGAGCATCACCTGGCCGCATCGGGCCAGCAGGGGCGCGGCGAGCAAGATCGACGCGCGAATCTTGGCGCACAGCGTCGGATTGAGATCGGACGGCCGCAGGTCCTTGGCGTGCACGTCGAGCGCGTTCTGCCCGACCCACTCCATCGATGCGCCGACGGAGCGAATCAGCTCGACGAGGGTCTCGATGTCCCGAATGCGCGGGACGTTCAGGAGATGGACGGGATTGTGGGACAGCAGCGCGGCGGCGACGATGGGCAGCGCGGCGTTCTTGTTACCGGAAGGACGAATCGAGCCGCTGAGGGACTTGCCGCCCTCGACGACGAACTGAACTGCGGGCATGTTGAGTAGGTCGGGAGTTAGTGCGTGTTGCGAAAATATATTGGTCTGAGCACTCTTTGTACCGTTGACTGAAACTCCTCAGTAAATGGCCTCTCCCTTGCACACTTCCCCTACATGATCGGATTGATCCGTAGCGGTGCGGAGTTGCTGCTGCAGGCAGCTCCCGCTGTTCACGATACGATCTTCACAAAGCAGCTCGCGGCGGAGCCGGGATGGTTCGAGAAAGTGACGAGCGTGGCGAGTGGTGTCCTGACGCTCACCGTCATCGTTCTCTCGGCGGCGCTCATTCCGGCGGCGTGGAACTTCCGGAAAAGCTACAAGAAGGTCAGCGACATGCTGGACAAGATCTACGGCGACGTCAATCCGCTCATGCGACACGCCAGCGCGATTGCTGACAATGTCGACTACATCTCGACGGCGATACGCGTAGATGTACAGCAGGTGAGTCAGACGGTGGCGGCGGTGAATCAGCGTTTGCAGCAGGCGGTGGGTGCAGCCGAGGATCGGATCAATCAGCTGAACGCGCTGCTCGAAGTTGTTCAGGAAGAAGCGGAGTCGGCTTTCGTGACGACTGCGTCGACGATTCGCGGAGTGAAAAAGGGAATCAATCAGGCATTAGACGAGGAGGACTGGACCGATGGGGACTACGACGAAGGCCGAGCCGACGGTTGGGAGAAACCGCGCCCGCGCGTCCGACCCAGAGAATGAATTCGACGAGGAGCGCGAGCAGCAATACGACCTGCTGACGGCCGCTCTCATTGGAGCTGCTGTTGGCGCGGGAATCACACTGTTGCTGCGACGCGGGCCATCCGGTCGTCGTCCAGTCGGTCCGTTGATTCGCTATGCCGGTCGCGGCGCGGCGCTGGCTGGTCTGGCCGGGCTCGAGGGAGCACGGTGGGCCGGCGGACGGGGTGTCGAGGGAGCGCGCTGGGCTGGTGACCGCGCGGTGGAAGGCGCACGCTGGGCAGCGCCTCGCGCCAAACGGGGCTTCCGCACCGCTGTCGAGCGCGGCGGCGATCTGATCGACCGCATTCCAGTCGACGAGGCCGTCGATCAGGTGCGGGAGTATGTCGATACCGCACGCGAAGCAATTGGCGACGTAGTGAAAGACGAGCTCGACGATCTTCGCAAAGCAGTACGCCGTCAGCGTAAGCGCATCGGCATTTAGGACGAACGGGATGTCGCGCGCTTCGTCGCGCGCGGCGTCTGCCGCCGGGGTCGTGGCAGCGGCGCTGCTGCTGCTAATGGTGACGCCGTCGGTGGCTCACGCCTGGACGCCCGGGACACACATCTTCCTGGGTGAAGCGGTGATGCGCTCGCTGAGCCTGCTGCCGTCCAGCATCGCCGAGCTTCTCGCCACCTTCCCGTACGATTTCCTTTACGGGTCGATCGCCGCCGATACCAGCATCGCCAAGAAGTACGCTGCCGCCGGACGGCATTGTCACTCCTGGAACGTCGGATTCGAGATCCACGACAACGCCGACTCCGAGCCGCTACGCGCTTTCGCGCTCGGCTACCTCGCGCATCTCGCCGCGGATTCTGTGGCGCACAACTACTTCGTGCCCCACCAGCTCACCATCACCTCATCGACCGCCGCGCTGGGCCACAGTTACTGGGAGAGCCGGTTCGACATGCACATCGGCGAGCGATTCAGTCGGACTGCAAAGCAACTGATACTTCGCGACCACTCCCATAGCGACGAGCACCTCGATCGGATTCTGAGTCCGACGATCTTCAGCACACCGACCAACAGAAGGATCTTTCGCGGGATGGTCTACGTCGCGGACACCGAGTCGTGGCAACGAATCTTCCATCTCGTCGAGGAGAAAAGCCGGTGGGACTTGAGCGAGAAGGAGGTCGGACGATACATGGGCCGGGCGTTCGACTACGTCGTCGATCTGCTGGCGCGAATGGACCACGCCGAGCCATTCAAACTGGATCCCGCCGGCACCGTCGCCCTTCGCGAGGCGAAGAAGGTTCGTCGCGCGGCGCTGCGACGAGGCGGAGAGGAGCACGTCCACGAACAGGCGCTTCAGCACTTTGGAATGCCGCGCTCACCGCTCCACTACTCTACCGGCCTGCCGGAACCTCTTTATCCCCCGCGAGCGGACAATAACTGATTGACACGCTTCGGGTCGGCGCGTCCTTTCGATTTTTTCATGACGAAGCCGACGAGGACGCCCTGCAATTTCTTCTCGCCCGAGAGGTAGCGCTTCGCCTCTTCGGGATGTTCTTCCAGGACTTCCTCGACCCATGTCGCAATGGCTCCTTCGTCACCGACCTGCGACAGCCCCTCATCAGCGGCGATCTGCGCCGCCGGCTTGCCAGTTTCTACCATCGCGCCGAAGACACGCTTGGCGGCGGTGTGGCTCACGGTACCATCGCGAACGAGATTGAGTAGCTGGGCGAGATCAGCCGGCCTTACCCGGAAAAGAGCCAGATCCTGACCTGACGCGCGCAGCGTTGCCAGCACCTCACCCATCACCCAATTGTAGGCCGCCTTGCCATCGTTCGACGCCCGGGCGACCGCCTCGAAGTACTCAGCCAGCGCCGGCGTTGCCGTCAGTTGTTCCACTTCGCTTGGCGAGATTCCGAAGTCGGCAGCGAGACGCGCCTTTCTCGCATCCGGGAGCTCGGGGAGATTCTTGTGCGCATCGCCGATCCACTTCGTATCGAGCAGCAGCGGTCGAAGATCCGGCTCGGGGAAATATCGGTAATCGTGGCTTCCCTCTTTTGTGCGACTCGGACGAACGGTCTCCCGCGCGGCATCCCAGAGCAGAGTCTGCTGTTCGACTTTGCCGCCGGAATCGATCAGAGCGCATTGCCGCTCGAACTCTGCATCGAGCGCGCGCTCGACCGCCGAGAAGGAGTTCATGTTCTTGACTTCGGTCTTGGTACCGAGTTTGGTCTGACCGGGCGGGCGGACACTGATATTCGCGTCGACGCGCAGGCTTCCCTCTTCCATACTCACGTCGCTCACGTCGAGGTACTGCAGGATCTGCTTGACTGTGCGGAGATACGCGCCGGCGCCCGCGGAGGACCGGATGTCCGGCTCGCTCACTATCTCGATCAAGGGCACACCTGCACGATTGAGGTCGATGGCGGTGGCGCCCGGATAACGATCGTGAATCGACTTGCCCGCGTCTTCCTCCATATGCAGACGCGTGATTCCGATTTTGATGTCCGTTCCCTTTTCCGTCTTCCCGATCATGACAGATCCGCCACTTGCTAACGGCTGATCGAATTGGGAGATCTGGTATCCCTTGGGCAAATCAGGATAGAAGTAGTTTTTTCTGGCGAACACCGACGTCGGGTTGATGGTGCATCCCAAACCGAGCGCGGCGCGGGTCGCCAGCTCCACCGCTCGCTCGTTGAGCACCGGCAGCGCGCCCGGGAGAGCGAGACACGTTGGACAGGTGTTGAGGTTCGGCGGGGCGCCGAAGTCCGTCGAGCAGCCGCAAAAGGCTTTGGTGCGCGTCTTAAGCTGCACGTGCACCTCGAGTCCAACCACCATCTCGTAGCGCTCGCGGCTCACTGGTGCGCCTCCCGGCCGAGCGATGCCTCGAGGGCGTAGGCAACCCTGAACATCGTGTATTCGTCGAAGTGCGCGGTGATGATCTGACCGCCGATGGGCAGCCTGCGCATGCGTCCAATCGGCACCGAGATCGCCGGCACTCCGGCGAGATTTGCCGTCACCGTGAAGATGTCGTTCAGGTACATCTCGTAGGGATCGCTGATCGCTCCCACCGGAAACGCGGGTGTGGGCGTCGTCGGGGTGAAGATGGCGTGAACTCCGCTGGTGAACACGGCCCGAAAATCGTCAGCGATGAGGGTGCGCACCGCCTGCGCTTTCTTGTAATACGCGTCGTAGTATCCAGCGGAGAGCACGTAGGTGCCGAGCAGTATGCGGCGGGTGACCTCGGGTCCGAATCCCTGCGAGCGAGTTGCTTCGTACATCGCCTTCAGTCCCTTGCCGCCTTCGACGCGCAACCCGTATCGCACGCCGTCGAAGCGGGCAAGATTCGACGATGCTTCAGCCGGCGCCAGGATGTAATAGACCGGAATCGCCAGCGGTGACCTTGGCAGCGAAACATCGCGCACCACAGCGCCCATGGACCGGAGACGATCGAGCGCCCGCTCACAGAGATCCTTGATGTTCGCATCGAGCGTGTCCGGGAAATACTCCTTCGGCTTGCCGATAACAATGCCGTCGAGCGTTTTGTCATTGGGCGGTGGTGGCAGCGGCACCGGAGTCCTGCCGATGCGCATCGCCTCGGTATCGGGCGCTCGGGCCTCGGGTGCTGGCTTGCCCAAAGCCGACAGACGATAGATAGGCACATCGGCATCGGAGCTCGTCGAATCCATCTTGTCGAAGCCGGCGATCGATTCGAGTCCGAGCGCTGCGTCGTCGACCGTGCGTCCAACCACGCCGATCTGGTCGAGCGAGGAAGCAAAGGCAACCAGCCCGTACCGACTCACCCGTCCGTAAGTCGGTTTGACACCGACGACTCCGCAGAATGCCGCCGGCTGCCTCACCGAGCCGCCTGTCTCTGAGCCGAGCGCTATCGGCGTGATGCCGGCCGCGACCGCCGCCGCCGAGCCACCGGAAGATCCGCCCGGGACGCACCGAACATCGTGAGGATTGCGCGTGGGTCCGAAAGCGCTGTTTTCGGTGGACGAGCCCATCGCGAATTCGTCCATGTTGGTCTTCCCTACCACCAGCGCGCCGTTCGCCCGCAACCGGGTGATTGCTGTCGCTTCGAACGGGCTGACATAGGCGGCGAGAATTTTCGAGGCACACGTCGTCGGCAATCCGAGTGTGGCGATGTTGTCCTTAACTGCCACCGGCACGCCGGCGAGGATTCCGACGTCGGCCGCGCCCTGCACTCGGTCCTGCATTGATTTCGCCTCGTGCTCGCTCGCCTCCTGATCGGCGTGCAGGAAGATGTTGAGCTCGCCGCGACCGGCGCCGATTTCGCGCGCGCGGTCGAACGAGGCGCGGATCATTTCGGTGGGCGACGTATCACCGGCGCGGACCGCCGACGCGATGGCGGCGGCGCCGAGGGTAGTGAAGTTTTCGACGCTCAAGCGCTGCTCTCGGTGGGATCCTCGTGCGGGGCCAGTCGCGGGACGATGAAGAAGCAATCGCGCATTGAGGGCGCGAACGACTCCAGCGTCCCCTCCATCAGCGGCGCGACTCGCTCATCCGGTCGCAGCGGTGTGCCACCTGAGCCCACTCCGGCAGTCAGCGACACCTGCGCCGTATCAATCTGGGAGAGGACTTCCATGTGCTGGAGAATGGAGCTGAGCTCCTTCGTCAGCTCGTCGGCACGTGCGCTGTCGATGCCGAGTCGAGCCAGGTCTGCGATGTGGAGAACATCTTCGCGAGTGACGGCCATTATTCCTGCCCGCGCTCGAGGGTGGTGTACGCCAGCTTGATGGTTTTTCGACCCACCGCTTCGTCGTCGAAGTCAATCACGGCCTTCACCTCCCGCCCGACTCCGGACAACTCGGCGATCGATCCATCGCCGAACAATTTGTGTCGAACGCGTTCGCCTTTCACGTAGCGTGGCTCGTCCTGTGAAGCTTCGGCCTCGGCGATCGGGGTAGCCCGTCTCCAACTCGGAACGTCATAGGTGCGGCGCGGCGGATATGCACCGCTAAAGCCCACACCCCCATCCTGCCTGAGCCTGGTGCGGCCCATGGCGGCGACGCGGATCGTCTTCCGCTCGTCGAGGTTGGCGCCGGCAATCTCGTTCAGGAAGCGCGACTGGATTGACGGCAGCAGCTCGCCGTTGCGGCGGCGCATCTCCGTGTGCGAGAGGTAGAGCTTCTCCTGCGCCCGAGTGATGCCGACATAAAACAGTCGCCGCTCCTCCTCCAGCTTGGGAGGGTCATCGAACGACTGCGAAAGCGGAAAGAGTCCGTCCTCGAGTCCGGTCAGGAAAACGACTGGATACTCGAGCCCCTTGGCATTGTGGAGGGTCATCAGAGTGACGGCGTCGGCGGTGGGATCGAGCGCATCCGCGCTGGCGACGAGCATCGCACGCTGGAGGAAGTGGTCGAGTGGCGTCAGACCAACCTCACCGCCGTCGTCGATCACGGTCTCAGCGGCCCCATCAATCAGGGCGCTGATGTTCTCAATACGATCGCGGGCCGATTCCGGACCCTCCGCCTGCAGGTATTCGACGTAACGAATCTCGGCGATCAGCTCCTGGAGGAGCACATCGACGCTGGTGTCTTTGGCTCTTTCCCGAAGCGCAGAAATCAGCCGGTTGAACTCAGCCAGTGCCTTTTTCGCTGCCGGCCGCAGCGATTCGTGGAGATCATCACGTGAGGCGACTTCGGAGAGTGTGACCCCTGACTGGCGTGCGCGAGCGGCAAGCGTATCGACCGTCGTATCGCCGATACCTCGCTTGGGTACCGAGATCGCGCGGCGGAATGCTTCTTCGTCTGCCGGATTCGCGATCAGCTTGAGGTAAGCCATCAGGTCGCGAATCTCGCGCCGATCGTAGAACCGCACCGAACCAACCAGGCGATAGGGAATCGCATCGCGGCGCAACGCATCTTCGAGCGCGCGGCTCTGAGCGTTGGTGCGGTAGAGAACGGCGAATTCGTTGAGCCCGCGTTTTCCCTTCGTCTGCCGTGCCTTGATCTCCTCGAGTATGAAATCGGCTTCGTCACGCTCGTCGAGCGCGGCGACGAGAGTCACTGCCTCACCTGCCTCTCGGGTCGCGCGGAGCGTCTTCCCTTTGCGACTGACGTTCTGGGTAATAGCCGCGTTGGCGACGTGAAGGATGTCCGGTGTAGACCGATAGTTCTCC
>JBKPDS010000160.1:0-4939 GCA_046727995.1 Gemmatimonadota bacterium | reverse complement strand
ACCTGCCTGACGATTCCGGCGTTGGTGTTGAGCAGATCGTCGCGCGACATCCCCGGCTTGCGCGCAATGCCGGCGGTGATGACGACAATGTCGGAGTTGCGCGTTTCTTCGTAGCCGTTGGTGCCGAGGACCCGGGAGTCGAAGCTTTCGATGGGAGCGGATTGCCACTGGTCGAGTCCCTTGCCTTGGGGGATTCCTTCCATGACATCGACCATCACTACTGTCCGGGCGAGCTCTTTCTCCGCTATGCGCTGCGCGGTGGTAGCACCGACATTTCCGGCGCCGACTACCGTGATTTTATTGACCATTATCCAGAGTTTGAGGTGGTGCGCGGAAAGTTATCCGCACCACGCACGCTGAGCAATCAGACGCGCGCTTTGCTCAGCCGCCGACTTGCGACAACGCGCGCAGACCGCCGACGCGCATCTGTAGCAATTGATGCTCTCTTTGCTTCGTCGCCAGTGCGGCGCGAAAGAACGGCTCGAGCGGCAATCCTTCGCGCAGTGGCGTGCGAAGGTCTACTTCTTCGTCGCCATACAGACACGTTCGCAAACGTCCGTCGGCAGTGAGTCGCACGCGATTGCAGCTGCCACAATAGGTGTGCGACATCGGCGTGATCACACCGATCGTCCCCACAGCGCCGTCGAGACGGAAATACCGAGCCGGTCCGTTTCCGCGTACCGGACCGATCGCCGGCGTCAAGGACGCGATTGTCCCGAGTCGCTCCAGAATTTCGTCGCTGGGGACGACGCGCTCCCAGGTCTGCTCTCTCATCTCTCCGACCGGCATTAGCTCGATGAATCGGATGTGCCAGTCGTGCTCGAAGGTCAATCGCGCAAAGTCTTCTATCTCATCGTCGTTGATGCTGCGCATGACGACTACGTTGAGCTTGATCGGCGACAAACCGGCGCGCTCGGCGCTGGTTGCGGAGAATATCGGATCGAACTCGATATTGCGCCGCGCGATCGCCTTTATTCGATCCGGCTGCAGCGAGTCGGCGCTCATGTTCACGCGATCGAGTCCGGCAGCTTTCAGGGTCGTGGCGAGCTCTGGCAGGCGGACTCCGTTGGTCGACAGCGAGATGTCATCGATTTCTGGAATCGCACGCAACATTGCGATCAGACGATCGAGCTGCGGTCTGATCGTCGGCTCCCCGCCAGTGATGCGAAGTCGGCGCAAACCAAGCGGCGCCAGCTGCGACACTAGGCCGGCGATTTCTTCATAAGAGAGAATGTCGGATTTGGGCAACCATTCCAGACCTGCCGGCGGCATGCAGTAAACACAGCGGAAGTTGCAGCGATCGGTGACCGAGACGCGCAGGTACTCGATCTTCCGCCCGTAGCTGTCGCGCAGGGCTTCGTTCACACCGTTGCCTCTCCGATAGTACGCGTCGGATCCACCCATTCGCGGGCGCCATCGGTGTAGTGCTCCAGCTTCCAGATCGGAACCCGGGTCTTGATTTCCTCGATTACGAAACGGGTGCACTCGATCGCCGGGCGTCGATGCGCGTGCGCCGAAGCAATCGCCACAGATACGTCGCCGAGTGCGAGCGCGCCGATTCTGTGCTCGATCGCAATCGCGCCGATTCCGAAGTTTACTTCCGCCTCGTCGAGAATCGCCGCCAGCTCTGATTCGGCCATCGCCACGTAGGCGGAATAATCGAGCGCCGTCACTGGGCGACCGTCGTTTACATCGCGCACGGTACCAATGAAAAGCGAGATCGCGCCGAATTCAGGAGATTGGACTTCGGCGACCAGCGCTCCTGGATCAATCGCACGGGTGACGACTGCGGCGCGCTTCATCCGCCGGCTACCGGTGGAATCACTGCGATTTCGTCGTCCTTGCGGATGAGCTGATCCGCGGGCGCGAATTTCCGGTTGATGGCAACTCGTGCCGACGGTGGGAGTGATGCGGCACCTGGAAGTGCGCGGATGGTGCGCACCAGGTCCGACACCCTGGTGCCGTTCTCAAATGGGATTTGTAAACTTGATCCGCCGAGCGCTTCGGCGTAGGAAGCGAACAGCTGCACCGTCATGGTCGACACGTGCGCTCTGCTCCTCCGTGGTGGGACTTAAGTCCTTATGCTTCCGACATCTGCGATACGTCGACGCCGGCGACGAGTGCGCGCAGCTCCTTCGACGGCTTGAACACCGGCACCGGCCGCGCAGAAACCTCTACTGGAGAGCCAGTGCGCGGGTTCCGCGCCATGCGCGTTTTGCGATTCCGGATCTTGAAGGTGCCGAAACCTCTGACCTCGATATTCTCCTGAGACTGGAGCGATTCTTTAATTGCCTCCAGGAAAGCATCCACAACTCGAGCGCAGTCTTTCTTGGAAATCATCGGCCCGGCAGTGCGTGAAATCTGAGCCGTGACACGCTCGACGAGGTCGGCTTTGGTCATTGAAACACTCCGTATGGACGCGCGCCAAGTGCGCGTAAGTGCTTTGAACCTATGACTTTACTAATATGCTGTCAAGGCGAGTTTCTGCTAGCGGACCGCGCCCCGTAGTGCGCTGAGGAATTCCTGGAAGAGCGGACGGGCGTCGTGGGGCCCGGGAGCGGCCTCAGGATGGTACTGAACACCGAAAACCGGCAGGTCTCGATGTCGCAGCCCCTCGATGGTGCCGTCATTGAGGTTGACGTGGGTTACCTCGAGCTCGCCCGCACCTGTGACCGTCCGCTCATCGCCCTTCACCGCAAAACCGTGGTTCTGAGAAGTGATAAGTACGCGCCCCGTCTCAACTTCCTTCACCGGGTGATTTCCGCCCCGGTGACCGTAGGGCATTTTCACAGTCGTTCCGCCGAAGGTGAGGCCGAGGAGCTGGTGTCCGAGGCAGATCCCGAAAATCGGAACGCCTTTCGATGCCAGCTCGCCGATGATTCCCGGCGCATACGAGACCGCATCGGGATCGCCTGGGCCATTCGAAAGAAAGATTCCGTCCGGCTGCTCCTCGAGAGCCGCCTGCGCCGAGGTGTCCGCGGGAACCACCGTCACCCGACAATCATTCTCGGCGAACAGTCTCAAAATGTTGCGCTTGATTCCGTAATCGTAGGCGATGATGTGGTGACGGGCGCGCGGATCGCCCCACGTATACGGCTCGCGGGTCGAGACGCGCGACGCGAGGTCGAGACCTTCCATCGAGGGACACGCAGCGAGCGCGGCGCGCGCGGCTTCATCGGGTTCCTGACCGCGGCCAATAACACCACGCATGACTCCGACCGACCTCAGATGTCGCGTTAAGCGCCGGGTATCAACGTCTTGAATGATAGGCACTTGAGCCTTGGCCAGCCACGTCGCCAAGTCACCGGTCGCGCGCCAATTGGAGTAGGTGGGCGAGAGCTCGCGCACCACGACTCCGGCGACTTGAGGCGCCGCCGATTCAGGGTCCTCCGAGTTGATTCCGTAGTTTCCGATTTCAGGCGCCGTCATCACCACGATCTGACCACGGTAAGACGGGTCGGTGAAAACTTCCTGGTAGCCGGTCATGTTCGTCGTGAAGACGACCTCCGCTACTGCGGGCAGCGGGGCGCTGCGACCGACTATCCGACCAAGAAAAAGGGTTCCGTCCTCAAGGAGGAGGAACCCTGGCTCAGTGATTCGAGTCTCGGTAGCCAAATTATTTCTTCGGTGGCGTCGTCTGGGGCCTGGTAGTTTGCGTTCCCGCTGGAGCCGTAGTCGCCGGTGCCGGCTCGAGTGGAACTGCCGGTGCCGAGGTAGGCGCCGGAGCCGCGTTCGTTGGCTGAGTGCCCAATCCCTTCTCCAGTACCGACTTCGGAGCGGAAGTGTGGGTGGACATCATCTGCAGGATGAAGCACAGGCCGAGGAAAATCCCTCCGCCCCACCAACTCGCCTTGGTAAGAAGATTTCCCGCCTGTCGAATTCCGATGAAAGCGTCAGGAGAGGAACTGGCGCCGCCGAAGTTTGCGGCGAGCCCGGTGCCCTTTCCGCTCTGCAGCAGAATGGCGCCCATCAGCACGAAGCAATCGATTACCAGCAGCGTGAGAAGAAACGTGTAAATCATTGATAGAATTAAAGTTCAGTCTGGTCTTGAATATCAACGGCGATGGGAATCGAGTCAAGTCTGGGAGATGGCCAGCCACGATGATGCCTCCACGCTCGCACCGCCGACGAGAAGACCGTCGATGTCGTCCGCGGCAAGAAGGCCGGCGGCGTTGCCGGGATTGACACTCCCTCCGTACAGGATGGGTATCTCGTCAGCTCTGGTGCCGATCATCTGGCGCAGCTCCGATCGCAGAAGACTGTGAATCGCGGAAGCATCGGCAGCAGACGCCGTCAGTCCCGTTCCAATTGCCCAGACGGGCTCGTACGCCAGAAGAAACTCTGTAGAAATCAGATTAGGAGTTTGCGACAAGCCTTCGCGCAATTGCGTAGTCACCAGTCGCTCGGTCTCCCCTGCCTCTCTCTGTTCGATCGTTTCGCCGACGCAGAGCATGAAGGCGAGATGCGCTTTCGCCGCGGCGTGGCATCGCTTGGCGCAATTGATGTCGGTGTCGCCAAAGAGATGGCGGCGCTCCGAGTGGCCGACCAGCACCACCTGTGCGCCGGCGTCGCGCGCCATGGGGGCCGAGATCTCACCGGTGAAAGCTCCCTTCTCCGCCCAGTGAATGTTCTGAATGCCGGGCAGAACATCCGATCGGCCAACCGTCGCCGCCGCTACAGCCGGTAGTGACACCGCTGGGGGAAAAATGATGATCGTTCGATCAGTGCGCGGGTGATACGCGGGTAGAAACGCGTCCATGAACGAGCTCGCCGCCGTTGGACCGTTGTTCATCTTCCAGTTGGCGGCGAGTACCGGACGCTTCACCTAATCAGCCTCGTCGAGAACTTCCACTCCCGGAAGCTTTTTCCCCTCGAGGAATTCCAGCGAGGCGCCGCCGCCCGTGGAAACGTGGCTCATTTTTTTCTCGAGGCCCGCCTC
>JBKPDS010000159.1:0-5719 GCA_046727995.1 Gemmatimonadota bacterium | reverse complement strand
GAGGCCATTCACGATCGTGTCGATGATCTGGCCCTGCTCCGCCACCACGTAGATGGCGCGCGCGAATCCGATCAGCATCGCCGCGAAGGCCAGCGATCGAAATCCTTCCACGAATGCTTCCGCCGTGCGATTGACGCCGAGTCGGCCGATCAGTCCGACGACGATTCCCATGACGAAGAAAAGCGCGGACATCTGATCGAAGTCCCAGCCGAGCTGCGTCACACCGAAAACGAGGATCGCAAACGTCACCAGGATGGTGATGAGCACCAGACCGTCCCGTTTGTCGAGCGGCTGTCCGTCCTCGCTAATTTCGGTCACGCGCGCAGTGCGGGTCCGTCGCGCGTATCGGCTCACTGCCGCGATCCAGAAGGAGAGCGCTATCGCCAGAAACACCAACCTGAACCCCGACGCCGAGAGCAATGGCAGTCCGGCCAGCTTCTGCGCGATTCCTACCTGGAACGGATTTATTGGACTGAACGCCGATCCTACGCCGGCTGCGCCGACGCTGACCGCCGCCGCTACGACGTTATCGAATCCCAATCGTGTCGTGAGCAGCAACAGTGCCGGAACCAGCGGAATGATCTCTTCGTGCATGTTGTCCAATGCACCCGCGGTTCCGAACGCCAGGCAAATGATCGGGATCGCCAGCAGCTCGCGCCGCTCGAGACGCCGGACCATCCACGCAACGCCGCGGCGCAGCGCTCCCGTCTGATCCACCACACCGAACGCGCCACCGATCAGAAAAACGAGAAAGATTATCGGCGCCGCGGCCGCCATTCCCCTCGGAATCGCGACCACCGCCTGGAACGGCGTGACGGGCGCTTGCGGAACGGCGTGGTAAGTTCCGGCCACTACGACCTTGCCCCCCGTCGCCGGATCGTCGCGCCGATCGAATTGTCCGGCGGGCAGCACGTAAGTCATCACGGCTGCCAGCGCGATGAATCCCACCAACAACGTCAGTGGGTGCGGAAAGCGAAGTTTCACGTCGTCGACCTATACCGGTGCTGTTGACAAATCTTCCTCGCCTTTAGGTTAGTCGCTCGGAGTTGCGACCCACCCCCGCCCCCGATTCGGAGACAACGACGCAGCAAACTGGTTCCGCCAAAGGATCGACTAAAAGCTACGATTTCGCGTGGCTTCTGCTGCTGGTCGTCTTGGCGCTTCGCCTCGACGCGCAGGCGAGCGTCACACCGCCGCAACGTAATGCCGCCGAGCCCGCGTATCGCGTTCGGGTGACGACGGAGCCGATCAGACTCGACGCGCGGTTCGCTGAGCCCATATGGCAGACTGTCGACTCGATCATCGATTTCCGCCAGCGCGAGCCACTCGAAGGTGCACCAGCAACAGAGCGCACTGTCGTCAAGCTTGTCCGCTCTGGAGATCAGCTGTACGTCGCCGTCCGCGCCTACGATCGCGAAATGAGTCGTGTTCGAGGCGCGCAGCTTCGGCGCGATGCCGATCTATCGAGTGACGACAACATCACGCTGCTCATCGACAGCTATCGCGACCGGCGCGGCGCGTTCCTGTTTCGCACCAATCCCAACGGAGCGATGTGGGACGCGCAGCTCACCGGCTTCGACAACGTCAACGAAAACTGGAACGGCATCTGGGACGTCGTGACTCGTCGTGATTCGGTGTCGTGGTCGGCGGAGTTTGCGATTCCGTTGCGGACGCTGCGATTCAATCCAGCCAACGACGTCGTTGGCCTCAACGTCCGGCGAGTCATTCGCCGCAAGAACGAAGAAGACCTGTGGCGATCGTGGGGAAGGGCGCAGGGTGTCTACAATCTCCTCAACACCGGCGACATCGCCGGCTTCGGCGGCATCGGGCGCGGCCGGCCCGTGGAGCTGCGTCCTTACGCGCTGGGAAGATTGGTGGCGCCGTCGTACGACAGCGCCGGCACACGGGTAGCCCCCTCGGATAACGGCGGCAAGGCCGGCATCGACGCCAAGCTGGCGGTGCTGCCGACGATGACGGCGGACCTCACCATCAACACCGACTTCGCCCAGGTCGAGTCCGACCAACAGGTGATCAACCTGACGCGATTCCCGACGTTCTTTCCCGAGAAGCGCGAATTCTTCCTCGAATCGAGTGGAATCTTCGACCTCGGCACGCCGCGACGGACGCAGCTTTTCTATTCGCGCCGGATTGGTCTCGACTCGATCGGCGCGCCGGTACCGATCATTGCCGGGGCGCGAGTCTATGGCAAGGCCGGACCGTGGGGAGTTGGATTGCTCGATGCTCGCACCGGCGGGCGCGAGCAAGCGAACGACATCGCGCTGCGGCTCGGCCACGATCTACTCGACCGCTCGTCGATCGTGGGAATGGTCGTCAATCGTTCGCGCCCGGGCGCTCGCGACGAGCGCGGCGGGGCGGTGGATCTCGACTTTCCGCTACTGGTGAATGGCCTCAACCTGGAGCCGCATTTCTGGATGATGGGCACCAGCACGGCTGCTGCGTCCGGAACGCCGCTGGCGTGGCGAATTTCGACGGATGCGCCGAACGACTTGTTCGACACCTTCGTCTCGCTCTACTCGATCGATTCCGGCTTCAATCCAACCATGGGATTCGTGCGCCGGACGGGAATTCGGGAGACGACGGGGCATATCGACTTTCAGCCGCGGCCGCACGTGCTGGGAATCCGTCAGCTCGATCTGACTCCAATTCCCAGCTGGGACATCATTACCGACAGAGATCGCAGTTTCGCCGAGCCATCGACGTGGCAGACAGCGGACTTCGAGTGGCATGTGCTGGCGGGCGAACTACAATCGGGTGACCAGTTCGAGGTCAACGTCCGCCGGGACCTCGACGCGCCGGTCGAAGCATTCGAGATCTTTCGCGGAACCATCATCGCGCCGGGCCGCTACTGGTGGAGCAGTGGCGACATCCAGTATCAGACGTCGACGGGCCGCCCACTGAGCGCCGAGGCGATCATCAGCAAGGGACAATTCTACGATGGGCATAGCGGCACCGCGGAGCTGGGCGCGACCTTCCGTGGTGGCGGTCACGTGATTCTCGGAACCACCTATTCAGTGACGTCCGCTCATCTCCCGGCGGGGAAGTTCACCGCCGTCGAGGCCACCGGTCGACTCGAGTACACGTTCAACACCCGCACTGGTTTTCTGGGATTCGTTCAATTCAACAACGAGTCCCAGCGCGCCGATTTCAATCTGCGGTTCCACTGGATACCTCAGATCGGGGACGACGTCTACGCGGTCTGGAATTCGGGGTACACGACCGATCCGTCAGTGGAGAGCCGGTTCCCGGCGCGGCGGGCGCTATCACACCCCCTGAACGGCGCGTTCATCCTCAAAGCGGTGCATCGGATCTCGCGTTAGGAAACGCCAAACCTCTCAGGGGCTATCGATACAAGCCTTCGGGCTTCCTGTGGCCTCAAGCGCCGCCGCCTCCCGCCTCTCGCCTCTCGCCTCCCGCGTCACGGCCAGCTCTATGCAGAAGCTCTACAGTGTCACCGATAGTCCGCCCTTATCGTAGGGATTTTATGGCCAATATTTTCACTCGCCCGACTTCTACTGAAGTCGGCAACGGCACTCGTTTCGGCCGGAATGGTAGTCAGCCCGGCCCGTCATCATCTCTGAACGGCGCGTCGCTTCCCGCCTCCCCCTTCCCGCCTCCCGCTTCCCGCAGTTGGCTGGGACGACTGGGGCAGTACTGGAATACTTACGCTCCCTTCCGAAATCCTTTCGCCAAAAAAATCGACCCGCTCGACGACGAACTGGATGGCGGCAACGGCGTCCACGCCATAACCAGAAAGACCGACTACTGGTTCAATCGCGAGCTCTATCAACTCGAGCAGGAAGCGAAGCACCTCGCCGCCGACTGGGCGGAAAAAGGATTGCCACGCCACGACGTCCCGCGCTCCGGCGTCTTCGAGCCCGAGCAGGTCCTCGCCATGAAGTCCCTCGAGCTGTTCCGCCAGTGGCACCGGCGCGTGCGCGTCAAAATGCAGGACCAGATCCAGAACGCCAGCGCCTCTCTCAATCGGTTGATTGGAGAAGCACGTGCCGCGGTGAATGCCCTCGCCACCACCGCCAACGAGCGCCAGAACACCCGCACCCAAATCGAGAGCTTCCGGCAGTTCAAGGAGCCGGAAGGTGTGCGGGTCGGCTACGATCGCATTCTCAAAAGCACGTGGGGATTCTGGGCGTTTGCGGTCATCCTCACCATCGCCGAGTTCACCGCGAATTTCCCGGTCTTCCGTCTGCTGCTGCCGATGAATTCCACGCTCGTCGCGCTCGCCGCCACACTCGGCGAAGCGGCGGAGAGCCACACCTGGCTCGCCGGTCCCCTGGTGCTGCTCCAGGATATCCTGCTCCACTTCGAGGCTTTCCTCGTCGCCCTCATCGCCGTCGTCATCCTCGTCTTCCTCGGCAAGACCACCGGGTCAGCGGCGCGATCGATCGTCGCCTTCAGTGAATCAGAACACCCATTCGCCGCCACGACAATCAAGGCGCATCGCCGGCAGCACACATTCATTTTCGTCGCCGGGCTGCTCGGGATCGCGGCGGTGCTGACGTTCATGTTTTCCGCGCGCGCCCAGATCGCGGAGACGGCGCAGTCGCGCGTGCGCTCCGATAGCGTCGCGCTGAGACAGGCGATCGCGGACCAACAGGCAGCAGGCACCGATCTGGCGAAAACGGCGGCGACGACGCAAAGAGTGACGGACGCGACGCGCACGCTGCAACAGCATCTCGACGACGCGGCTTATGCGTCGACGGTGCAGCGGATCAACGATGCGATTGTCTGGCTCAACATCGGGCTCGTGCTCGCGGCGATGACACTCGGCTTCGTCTACAAGAGGGAAGATCTCACCGACAGGCAGGGCGAGCATCCGTCGATCAAGCCGCTGAAAAAGAGACTACTTGCGCTCGAACGTGAGGCGCTTGGTCATGCACATTCAGCGCGTGTGGCGATGAGTAGCGCGGCGACCGAAGCGGGCAGAATCAATTACCTGCTGGAATCACATCCATTGCGCGACTGGCAGGCCAAGCAGGACCGACTCCAAAGCGTAATAGTTCTGTTCCGCGGCGAGAACGCCCGCGTACGTGGATTGGACACGCCGAACATCGTCGCCTTTGCGCAGCCAAGCAGAATCGTGTTTCCGGAGGTCGACGAGAACGAGGAGCTGCGCCGGCCGACCGAGCTCGATCGGCTCCTCGCCGACCTCAATCAGGTTGAAGAAGAATTCGCGCGGGTGGCGGCGTATGCGATTCCGACGGGAGCGCCGTCGTCCACATGATGCGATTTGTTAAATCAGGCCTCGCGCCGCTTCTCACGGCGCTGGTCGTTGCCGGTTGCCATGACGCCGAGGGACGCGAGTCTCCGAACACGGGACATTCGTACATCGTTGGGATCGACATCTCCGGCAGCAGGACGAAAACCGATCTGGAAGAATCGAGGAAGCTTCTCGACGAGCTGATAGATCGTCTGCAGGCCGGCGATCACCTGACGCTGATCGAGGTTTATCAAGGTGGAAGGCAGCCCGCAAGACAATGGTCTGACAGCATTCGGGCACCGATGAACGCTGGGGCTCTGACGGGATCGGACCGCAGGCGTCTCGATGATTTCAAGGCGATCGCGGACCAACAGGCAGCAGGCACCGATCTGGCGAAAACGGCGGCGACGACGCAAAGAGTGACGGACGCGACGCGCACGCTGCAACAGCATCTCGACGACGCGGCTTATGCGTCGACGGTGC
>JBKPDS010000158.1:0-12391 GCA_046727995.1 Gemmatimonadota bacterium | reverse complement strand
GCGGTGCAGGGATCGGCGCGTCGTTCATGGACGGTCTCGTTCGCGTCGATCTCGCCAAGGGCATCTATCCCGAGAAAGCCGTACGCGCGAATCTCTACGTCGAGGCGCGGTTTTAGCGTTTCCTTGGCATCTCGGCTTGGGTCGAGGCGACGGGCATTCTCTGAAAAAAACTCGCCCGCCACCTCGGCGAAGGCTGTGTGAGTGGCGATTAAGACGGGGCGGGCTGCGGATTTTTTCAGAGAACGCCCCTCGCCTCTCCCTACCGAGATCTGTAACCGCTCCGGCCTAAGCCCTGCTCGCGACCGACGCGCGCACGGTTCCTGAATCGCCCTCGGCGCGAGCGCCGCTCACTCGGTCGGGCGGATGCCGGAGGGGAAGGAGGCGGGATGCGGGGTCGCAGGAGGTCGCGCAGCCGCGCCTCATCTCAGATCGCCACTCACAATGACTGCGAAACAGGGCGCGGCGAGAAGCTCCGGCGACCCCGCATCCCGCCGACTGACCACGCGACTCTATAACGAAACAGGTCGATGCTATCGCGCCGACGTTACGCGGTTCTCGACCTCGCGGGCGGCGGGAGGCGAGAGCAGCGCGACCACTTCGCGCCTCTTGAGGTTGAACTGCTGCCCCGTCCCGACGATCCCGACGCGTAGCGCGCTGATCGTCAGCTCCGGTCCCCTGGTGACATCGGTCGCGTTGTTGAATCGCACGCTGCTTCCATCGACGAACGTCACTCCGCCATTTCCTACCACGGTCGCTATCTCGCGCTTCACCACCAGCGCCGTGTCTTCGTCGATGCCCAGCCCCATCAACGCCGGAAACTCGGCGATCGCCACGAACAGACGATAGAGTCGGCGCCGCTGTGTGAAGTGCGTGTCGATGAGAGTGTGATAACCGAGCAGCCCGAGGCCGGGGCCGATGTATTGCTCGACGAGCTTTCCTTCTTCGTCGACTTCGTTTCCGGCGAGAGTTGTTTTGGTCAGTGCCGCCGCGCCGGCGCTGGTGCCGCAGACAATAGCGCCGTCCAGATACGCATCCCGAATTGCTTCCTCCAGCGGCGTTCCGCTCAGACACGAAACGAGCTTCACTTGATCACCGCCACCGAGGAATATTCCCTTCGCGTTGCGGACGGAATCGACGACCTTTGAATCGCACGCCTGATCGCGGCTCTCGACGATCGGGATTGTCAGATTGCTTGCCCCAGCCTGGGCGAGATCGGCGAGCCACATTTCTCTGGCGACTGAGACCTGGCTGGAGGCGGTCGTGAGTCCGACGATCGGAGCGCCCTCCTTTGCTCCGCTCATCTCGATGAAGCCGCCGATCGCGGGGCTGTTGGCTGAAGTGCCGCCTCCGATGAGGACGAGAGTTCCTTTGGCGTCGCGGAGGCGCCGACGCGAGGTTCGGCTGTTAGAGGGTGGAGTCTCGCTAATCAGCAACTCCTGCGCGATCGCCAGCGCGCGTTTGGGATTGCGTCTCTACAATTTCGCCTGACGTCGGCGCCTGCGCTGGCTGCAATTCGTTGAGAGTGAAAGCAGCGAGAGTCGCAGCTACTTGCGCGTCCACCGGCGCCTTGTCGTGGATCCAGCCTGCCTCGAACGACTTGTCGAACTCGATGATGATGCGGCGGCCTTCGACAAGCGCCGAAGTGCGCGCGACTTTCTTGTCCTTGCTCGTCACGTCGGGGTCGGTGGCGAAGATTGCCACACGGCAGCCGGCGTCGCGCACGGTATCCTGGATCTCCCAGCTCTTCGCCGGGCAAATGACGATCCCACCCTCCGGGACTGCATCGGCCACCACCGACAGCAGACGATCCGCGCGACGCCGGATCCTGAACCGCTCGGGGACATCGGTAATCTCGGAATTGAGGATGATCGCGATGTCGGAATGGGAATACGGCAGTCCCGCCTGCAGGATGTAGCCGGGCGATACATCCACGATCAACCCTGGGCTGCCGAAGCCGAGTCTCGCCATTTCGTCGCGAGTCTCTGCCCGGTGCGCGCCGCCGGTAATTCCGCAGAGGACGTGCTTGATCAGTGGCGGTGTCGTCGCAGTTTCATCGAGCGCCCGCAGCTCTGCCACCGCATGATCGACGGATGTCAGAGTTCCCGCGAACGCGCTCTGCACGGTTTCGAGCGCGAGGGCCGCCGCGCGCAGACCAACCGCTTCGTGCCGGTGCTCGAAGATCAGAGTGTATTCGCCGGCGGCGTCGCCTCCTCTGGTGCGGCCGTATCCCACATCGTGCCCGATCATTCCCTGCAGCTCGAGCGCGACGTGTTCCACGATGTGGGCGCAATAGGTTCCGCGCCTGAGACGCGTCACGAATCCGCCTGGCTCGCCAATGCTGCAACGGTGATCGCGCAGGCCGGGCATGGCGTCAATCAGAGATTGCGTAAATCCTGGCACGTCCGCCGACGAGATGTTTTCGTAGGCGCCGATGGTCAGATCCATTGTCGTAATCGGCATCCGCGACCAGTAGTTCGCTCCACGAGTGCAGTGGAGCGCCGTCATGCGAATCTCTGATTTTGGATCAGGAAGGCGATCGGCCACTATCGTGCACCGGCGGCGGAATACTTGCGCACTGCGGCGAGGCTGCGAGTAACGTCGTCGGCCAGGATCACCACCAGGTCGTTGTCCTGCATCTGCGACATCGCGTGCGCGATCGCTTCTGGTTCGGTGAATATCATCTCGTACCGATCCTCGTTCATTCCACCGTCCAGCAGACCCTCCACTATCAGTTGAGCGGTGAGCCCTGGTTCGCGGCCGCGCAGCTGCATGTCCTCTTTGACGATGACGTAATCGAGCTGCGACGCAATTCTTCCAACTTCGCGCAGATCTTCGTCGCGCCGATCACCGGGCGCGGCGACTACGCCGATGCGGCGATTGGCATCCATGCTCTGCACGAATTCCACCAGTCCCCGGATCGCTGCCGGGTTGTGCGCATAGTCGACCAGCACGCGACCATTCTGCACCCGCAGAAGATTGAGACGTCCGGGAGTCAGCGATGGCGAGGGGAAGAACGAGAGCAATCCGGCGCGAATATCGTCATAGCGCATTCCCTGCACGTACGCCGTCGCGATGGCAGCCAGAATGTTCTCCTGCTGGAATTTCGCCGCACCGCCAACCATCAGCGGCACTTCCCTGACGGGTGCGATGGGGATGCGCAGGCGCCCGCGCCGGATGACGAACGTATCCTTTTCAATCCGCGCGCCGATGCCGTTGCGTGCCAGATGCGTCTCGAATTCCTCGCTCTCGCCTTCCGGTCTGGTTGAGAACAGGACGAGATCTCCTGGTGTGCGGTCCCGCATCGCATAGACGAGCGGATCGTCGGCATTGAGTACCGCGTGGCCCTCGCGCTTGACGACTGCCGCGACAACGCCTTTCACGTCGGCGAGCTGCTCGAGGGTGTTGATGCCGCGCACTCCCAGATGATCAGCGCTGACATTCAGGACGACTCCGACATCCACCTCGTCGAACCCCAGCCCGGCGCGGAGCAGTCCGCCGCGCGCAGTCTCCAGCACCGCGATGTCGACCGTAGGATTGGACAGAATGATGTTCGCTGAGAACGGCCCGGTCATGTCACCCTCGAGGACGAGGCGATTCTGGAGATAGGTGCCGTCGGTGGTGGTGAAGCCGACGACGTTCTCGCCCAGCCGGAACAAGTGTGCGATCAGGCGAACGGTGGTGGTTTTTCCGTTCGTGCCGGTAACGGCAATAACCGGAATCGTCGATTTCGTACCCGGTGGGTACAGCATGTCGATGATAGGCGCGGCGACGTTCCTCGGCGTTCCCTCGGCGGGGTGCGTGTGCATCCTGATACCGGGGCCGGCGTTCACCTCGATGATCACCGCGTTGTTTTCGCGGAATGGAACTGAGATGTCGGGGGTTAGTACGTCGATGCCGGCGATGTCGAGCCCGATAATGCCGGCTGCCATCTCGCAGGCGGTAATGTTGTCCGGATGCATCTCATCGGTCCGGTCGACGGCGGTGCCGCCCGTGGACAGGTTGGCGGTGCCGCGCAAATAAATCTGCTGATCTCTCGCCGGGATCGATTGCAGGCTCAGGCCCCGCCTGGCGAGGAAGGCAGCCGTGCGATCGTCGGCCGGAAGCTTGGTCAGAGTCTTGGTGTGGCCGACTCCGCGGCGCGGGTCCCGGTTCTCCTTTTCGATCAGCTGCGCAATCGTGCTCGATCCGTCGCCAATCACACGCGCTGGAATGCGCTCGGCGCAAGCGACGACCTTGCCGTTGATCACCAGTACGCGATGATCTCTCCCCGCGGCGTACTGCTCGATGACGATGCGATCGCCGAACTCACGCGCATCGTTCCATGCATCCTTCAATGCGGCTTCGTTGTCGATGCGCCCGGAAATCCCGCGTCCATGATTAGCGTCGAGCGGCTTGAGGATCACCGGATATCCAATCTCGTCGACGATTTCCAGCGCCCGATCGAAGGAGCGAGCGACGTCACCACTGGGCACGGGCAGGCCGATGTTGCCGAGGACGCGCTTGGTGTCATCCTTGTCCTGGGCGATCTCGACGGCGATGGCGCTGGTGAAATCGGACAGTGTCGCCTGAATGCGACGGAGATTTTTGCCAAGGCCGAGCTGGACGAGCGAGTAATTGTTCAGACGGCGGACGGGAATTCCGCGGCGCCTGGCCTCTTCGACGACGGCCGCGGTAGACGGGCCAAGTCGGACGGTCTCATAAAGCGACAAGAGCTGTTCGATGATTGCTTCGACATCGATCGGGCTATCTGCGATGCAGGCGCGGACGATCTTGACGGCATCGCGCATTGCCTGCAGCCCGACTTCTTCCTCTTCGTAGGCGACGATCACCCACCAGGTGTCGAGATCACCTGAGGGAACGACGCGACCGAAGCTGACGTCGGTACCGGCGAGTGATTGCAGCTCGAGAGCGACGTGCTCGAGGATGTGCGGAAGATGAGTGCCCTCGCGGAGCCTCTCCAGAAATCCACCCGGTTCCTGCCTGGTGCAGTGATGCTCGGCGAGCGTGGGAATGCATTCGGTGAGACGCTCGTAGAATCCGGGAATGTCGGCGGAGCTGATTTGTTCGAGGGTGCCCAGCTGAACGTCGCAGGCAATTACCGGGGCGAGGCGCCAATAATTCGGACCTCGTAGGGCGCGGATTCGTGATACTTGCAGCTGGTCCGCGTCGATCAGTAGCTCAGTGGCAGTGCTCATCTCGTCGTAGAAATCGGCGCGTCTAAAGGAGCAACGGCCGGGCCATCCTGCCCGCGCGGGGTGGCACACGAATTGGGCCACAGAGGCGCCAAGAAACGAAAAGACAACTGCCTGCTGGGCGCTGACCGCTTTTGCGCTAAGCGCTAACCGCTGCAGACGACCAGACAGACCTCGTCCGCGCTCTGGGCAACTGCTGCCGCTTCTTTACGCCAGTGAGATCTGTCCCGACGCTTGCGGCGGTGAGCGGTCAGCGACAGCAGCGATGAGCGCCCAGCAGGCAGTTGTCTTGTTTTGTAGGCGCTACTCCTCCGCCATAAACGGATATCGATAATCCGTCGGCGGAGAGAACGTCTCCTTGATCGTTCGCGCGCTGACCCAGCGGACCAGGTTGAGCTTCGATCCAGCCTTGTCGTTCGTTCCCGAGGCGCGGGCGCCACCAAACGGTTGCTGCCCAACGACTGCCCCAGTCGGCTTGTCGTTGACGTAGAAATTCCCAGCCGCATTGCGGAGAGCGAGCGACGCCTCGCGGATTGCGCGCCGGTCGGTGCTGAAGACGGCGCCAGTAAGAGCGTACGGCGAGGTTTCGTCGACGATCTTGAGCGTCTGCGACCACTTCCTGTCGGAATAAACGTGGGCGGTCACCACCGGCCCGAAGATCTCCTCGCACAGTAGCCTGTAGCCGGGATCCTTCGTCTCGATCAGAGTCGGCTCGATGAAGTAGCCATCCTCACCGCGCGCGACACCACCGGCGACGACGTTGGCGTTCTTGCGACCGTGGTCGAGATACTCGCCGATCTTGTTGAACGCCTTCTTGTCGATGACAGCGCCCATGAAGTTGCGGAAATCGGCGGGGTCTCCCATGCGGATGTCTTTCATGATCGCGACAGTGCGGTCACGCACTTCGGGCCAAATCGATTCGGGGACGTACACCCGACTCGCCGCCGAGCATTTCTGACCCTGATACTCGAACCCTCCGCGCGCGATGGCGACGGAGAGCGCCACCGGATCCGCCGACGAATGGGCGACGATGAAATCCTTGCCTCCTGTTTCACCTACGATTCGAGGATAGGATTTGTAGCGGGACATGCTGGCGCCGATCGTCTTCCACATGTTGTTGAAGACGGCGGTGCTGCCGGTGAAATGCACGCCGGCGAGATCGCGGTGGGCCAGCAGCTTGTCGGAGATGAGCGCCGCATCACCCGGAACGAAGTTGATCACTCCGGGCGGAAGTCCTGCTTCCTCGAGCAATTTCATGATGTAGTACGCGCTCAACATCGCGCTGGAGGCGGGCTTCCAGATGACCGTGTTTCCCATCAGCGCCGGCGCGGTGGGAAGGTTGCCGGCGATCGACGTGAAGTTGAACGGCGTCACAGCATAGACGAAGCCTTCGAGCGGCCGATAGTCCAGCTGATTCCACATCGTGCGATCGCTGAGCGGCTGCTCGTCGTAGAGACTCTGGGCATAGAAGGGATTGAATCGCCAGAAGTCGATCAGCTCGCACGCAGAATCGATCTCCGCCTGGAACGCGGTCTTCGATTGTCCCAGCATCGTCGCCGCGTTCAGCGTCGAGCGCCAGGTGGTCGCCAGCAGCTCGGCTGCCTTGAGAAATACGGCGGCGCGATCCTCCCACGCCCAGTTCGCCCAGTCCTTGGCCGCCTCCTGTGATGCACGGATGGCATCGTCGATACTTGTCTCGCTGGCGCGGTGCCAGCGAGCCAGAACGTGCCGGTGATTGTGCGGCATCACCGTGTCGGCGACGTCTCCGGTCCGCACCTCTTTTCCGCCGATGATGAGTGGTATGTCGATCCGCTCGCTGGACATCGACCGCAGACGATCTTTCAGCGACGCTCTCTCTGGAGATCCTGGCGCGTAGCTCTTGACCGCCTCGTTGACCGGTGTCGGAACGCGACGATTTCCATTGAATCCGGTCGCCGTCCGCGCGGGCGCTTCGACAACCGCGCTTGGTTCGGGCGCGCCGTCGTGCGTCGATTTGGACTTGCGTGGCTTTGGCGGGGAGGCTGACCGGGTCGGTCGAACAGCAGAAGGAGCAGACATCCTTGATTCCTCAGTGGCAGCGTGTGCTCTTCAAAGATACGACCCACCGCCTCAAAACGGACCCCTTTCGGGCTTCTCTCGCTCTGCGCGATGGAGTAAAGTCCGCCAATGATGCGCTGGGCGATTCTGTTTGCGTCTTTGTGTCTGGTTGCTTGCGTGAAAGAGCCCGTGGACTGGGGCGATGTCTCCTATCGCCACTCTCAGCTCGGGGATTTGCCGGCGCGCAGCGCAGTCATGAGCGCCGGTCTTCCGCAGACACCCGGGACAGTGGCGCCGTGCATTCGCACCATCGTCGCTGCTCATAGTCATGCCGAGATATTTCGCGCCTGGTGGGCGGTCCGCAGCGACAGCAACGGCGTGCTCTTCCTGCAACGCTCGCCAGACAAGGGGCTAAGCTGGCAGCTGCCGGTGGAGGTCGATGCTCGCGATCAGGGCCATCGGGGATGCACCCGCCCGCCGCCGGGCATCTCGTACGATTCTGCCAGCCGCTACGTCTATCTCGTCTACTTCCTCGACGCCACCGACGGCTCTGGAGTTTTTTTCGCTCACTCGATGGACGAAGGGAAAATGTTCCACTCGCCCGTTCCAGTCGTTTACGGCAACTCGCCGTCGAGGGCGAGCGTCGCCGGCCGTGGTGACAGCGTCGTCGTGGTGTTCGAGGATCCGAACTCCACGACTCCGACTCTCGGCATAGTCCTGTCCCATACGACGGGGCACATCTTCGATCAGCGCGGCCAGGTTACGCCGGAAGAGATTCGAGCGGAGGCACCATGGGTCTCCCTCGAGAAAAATCAGATCAAAGTCTGGTGGATGACGCCCGACGTGGTGGATCGAGTTGGGCATCGCGAGGGAGTCTGGCGATGAGCGTTACTGTTTCGGCCCGTCCGCGTGGGCCTGGGGCAAATCTCTGATTGCCTGCGGGAGAATCTCCCATTGCTCGGGTCGCAGTAGTTTCTCGGCCGCTGTCACTGCTCTGGCGGTGTTGCCCGATGCTTCCTCGAGCATCATCGCGACGCTACCCGCCATCTGTCCCACGTCGCCCGTCTCCTGCGACTTGGCAAGCAGCGTCCGAATGTTCCGATAGATCCTGGTGTTCTTCACCTGGAGGGTGTCGGCTACGTCGGTAAGACCGACTATCTGCACCGCGCTCAGATGCAGAGTGTCCTTGAGAGCGAGAATCTCCGCCACGGCATTGGGAACCGTGGAATCGATTGCCGGATGGCTTTTCGACTCGGGCGTCCGTGGTGCGTCCGATTCTCCGGTAATCTCCACCATCGACAGCGCCAGCGGAGATCCACCGAGCTGCAGGTCGATGGTCATTTCCTCCGCCCCGCTGGTGTGGCGAGTGATGGTGCGCTGCACGGGGGCAAAGCCCATTCGTTTGACGAGCACGACGTATTGCCGTGCCGTCTGCGGGAAAAAGAGCTTGTAATGACCCTCGGCGTCGGTGTTGATCGAGCGGGTAATGCCGGAGCCGAGCGCGGTCGCACCTACCTGCGCGTCGGCGACCGGTCGGCCTGTCACATCGGTGACCCGGCCGACGAGAACGTCGGCACGGGCTTCCGCCTGTGCCTCGAGACCTGCCGGAGCCAGGCACAGTGCAAGAGAAAGGAAGAGCAGCTTTTTCATCTGCCAACGAAGGGATTCTGTTCTATTATCAAACTCTGTACGCGGACGTGCAACACCCGGCATCTCGTCGCCCGTGCACGGTAGAGTACTTGCAGCTACCACCCGACATGACGCGATACATCGGAGCCCACACTATCGACAACGGCGGCATCCAAATGGCCGTAGTGCGCGCGGCGAACGCCGGTATGACCGCGATGCAGTTATTCACCGCCATCCCGAAGTTCTACGGCGACAAGTCGACAATCAAACCCGAGCGTGTCACCCGCTTCAAGACGGCGTTGGCAAAGACAAAGATCAAGCCGGCGAACGTCGTCGTGCACGCGGCATACGTGCTGAGCGTCGCGACACCGGATGATGAGAAATGGGCGAGGGCCAGCGCCGGTCTCACCAAGGAGCTGGAGAGATCGAGCACCCTCGGGGTCGGCGCAGTCTGCTTTCACCCGGGCTCGGCCCTCACGAGTGATCGGACCGACTCGGCCAAGCGCATCGGCAAGGCGATCACCGTCGCGCTCGAGACCCACGACTCCGGCACGCGCCTGCTCGTCGAAAACACCGCCGGCGCCGGGAAGACAATGGGGAAGACCGCACAGGAGATACGCGACATTCTTTCTCACGTGCCGAAGGCTCTCCGAGGGAGAACGGGCTACGGCCTGGACACGTGCCACCTCTTCTCCTCGGGGTACGATCTGACGGTGTCGAGGGAAGCGTTCACCGCGATACTCGACGAATTCGAGGAAGTCATCGGCGAGCCGCCGTCCTTCTTCCACCTCAACGACAGCGCCGGGGAGCTCGGTGCGAACAAGGATCGGCACGTTCTCATAGGGGACGGTCTCATAGGGAAGCAGCCATTCGAGTGGCTGATGCAGGATCGGCGCAGCGACAACATCCCGCTGATTCTGGAGACACCGCAGCAGAACTATGAAATTCCCGACGAGGATCCTTCCCCCGATCCGTACGATGTGAAGATGATGAAGTTGCTGGAGAGCTGGACCAGAAATTGACGGGGGAATCCTCCGAACTGCGGGCCGTTGGAGGGTCGTTTTCCCTCTCAGATCGCGAGTTTCTCATAGGGAAACTCTCTGCTTTCCCTATTGCTTTCGCCTCGCAGGACTATAGTTTGCGTCGCTGACGTACCACGTTTCACCGTGTAGCAACTCGCATCCGATCACCAAACCAGGAGACAAGATGGCAAAGAGAAAGAGGGGCGGAAGGAAATCCTCGGCACGGAAGTCTTCCCGCAAGTCATCCTCCCGCGGCAGGAAGTCGGCACGGAAGGGCGGTCGGAAGTCGAGCCGCCGGAAATCTTCAGGCAAAAAGCGCACGCCTAACGCCGCCTTCATGAAGCCAATGCAGCCGAGTAGCGATCTCGCTGCGGTCGTGGGCAGCGGGGCGATGCCGCGCACTGAGGTCACCAAGAAACTGTGGGGCTACATCAAGCGTAAGGGCCTACAGGACTCCAAGAATCGCCGCATGATCAACGCCGACGAGAACCTCCGTCCAATCTTTGGACGCAGCCAGGTCTCGATGTTCGAGATGACGCGTCTCGTCAACAAACACCTTCGGAACCCCTAAAGCTCCTTGGCAACTCCGTCAAACGCGGGGCGCGCTCAAAAGGCGCGCCCCGTTTCGCAACAGTCCCGTCTCCGTGGCGTCTGGGAGAATTTCAAATCGATCGTCGGCGCTCTGGCGATCTTTCTCATCCTGCGCGCTTTCCTCATCGAAGCCTATCGCATACCCTCGGGCAGCATGGTACCGACGCTACTCGTTGGCGACTGGTTGTTCGTCAACAAGGCGATCTACGGCGCGCACATCCCCTTCAGCAACAGCAGTCTCCCGGCGTACCGAGAGCCGCGTCGTGGCGACGTCGTCGTTTTTGTCTCGCCGTATCAGGCCGATGAAGCAGCGAGGGGCAACGACCCGACTCCGACATTGGTGAAGCGGCTGGTTGGACTGCCGGGTGACACGCTGTACATGCGCAAGGGCGTGTTGTACGTGAACGGGATTGCCCAGCGTCAGGGCTATGGAGCAGCTTCGCCGGTGGTTCCTGAAGTGGCGAACTTTCCGGACACGTTGTTCTGGTGGCAGAAAAAAGTCGGACTCAAGTCATCGCGATTTGGGGGGCCGCCGGCGCAGCCGACTCACGATGACTGGGGACCGCTGATCGTTCCGCCGCACAAACTCTTCATGATGGGTGACAGCCGCTACAACTCGAAGGACAGCCGCTACTGGGGTTTCGTCCCTCGGGAGAACGTGCGTGGCAGGCCGCTGTTCGTGTACTACTCGTACAACGCGGACGACAGCGATCGGCCACTTCCCGCCCTCACCGACATCAGGTGGAGCAGGATCGGTCACTGGATCAAGTAGTTACCTGTGACGCGTATTCGGCGTCGAATCGGAAAGATCGGTCGTTTCTCTCTCTGATTCAGCGGGAAAATCTATGGACGCTATCCGCGCGCGAAGTACATTGGAGCGCGTGACGAAGCCTCGTTCCGACGAGAGACGCCGCCGGCTGTTCAAGTCCAGTGAGTGGGACTTCGAGGAGCCAGAGGCGTTCGCGCGGATTGCGCGCTCACCTGTTGAGCTTGCGCTCCTCACTGGCATCGTCATCCGCCTCTTCCGGGCCGTCGTGCTCACGCGCGGTCACGCCAGCAGCACTGACCTCGTCACCGCGCTCATACTCGGATCGCTTTTTCTCCTCGGCATGGCGACGCTCCATCTGGGAAGATTTCCCGTGCGTGAATGGCCGTGGCGAGCGCCGCTCTTCGCGGTGTTCGAGACCGCTGGAGAGATGGCGGTGAGCCTGGTGCTGATCTCGCTCCACCGCGAGCCGTGGGGAACGGCGAGAGCGGAATTCATGGACTGGCAGCCGATGGCGACCGCCGTCCTTTTCTGGAGACTGATCGGCGTGTGCGTATGGGCGCTGCTACTCGGCACCACCGTCCAGTTCGTGCGCGGGCGGGTGCTCAAGGAAACCGGCCGTGACGTCGAGCCGCAGACTCTGCCCGACGGTCAGCCGTTCATCGAGAGAAGGAAGCGAAACGAGTTCTAGGCGGCTGCGGTTTTCTCGCAGTACTTGTCGAAGGCGCGAGTGAGATCCCTGGCAATATCCTCGGCGGTGCGACCTTCGATCTGATGACGCTCCAGCATGTAGACGACCTGTCCGTCCTTCATGAGAGCGATCTGTGGTGAGCTGGGGGCGTAGCCGGTGAAATAACTTCTGGCGCGCTGGACCGCTTCCACATCCTGTCCCGCAAAAACCGTGGTCAATTGATCGGGGCGTGCGTCGTGCTGGATTGCTCTGGCTACTGCCGGCCGTGCGTTTCTCGCGGCGCAACCACAGACCGAGTTGACGACCACGAGAGTAGTGCCATGGGCGTCCTTCAGCTTTGCATCGACTTCCTGCGGGGTGCGCATCTCCTCGACGCCGAGTTGAGTGAGCTCCATACGCATCGGGGTGACGAACCGTTCATCGTACATCTAGGACATCTCCTGCTTCATTGAGGGTGGGTTAC
>JBKPDS010000157.1:0-7466 GCA_046727995.1 Gemmatimonadota bacterium | reverse complement strand
GCTCGAACGTTTGCGACTGCTGGCACGTATCGATATCACTGCACCATTCATCCGGGCATGGCCGGATCTGTCGTCGTGAGATGATTGGGCGGTGCTCCGTGGCTCGGCTATCTTTCCTTTTGAACTGCGCGACGACGCTTTACTCATGACCCAGATGCGGGAGACGAGCTACGCCGACGCGACGTCGACGACGATTCGTCGAATACGTGCGCGCGATCTGAAGCACGTCATCACGGATCTCACCGATGTTTTCGTCGATACGGTGAATAACGGATCTCCGCTCGGATTCATGCCGCCGATCACGCGCGAGGTGGCTCGTGATTTCTGGATCTCACTACTTCCTGAATTAGAGACGGGCAGTCGGCTACTCTTGGTTGCATGCAATGAAGAGGGACGCGTGGTCGGCTCAGGTCAGCTGGCGCTTTCTCAGCGCACCAACTCACCGCACCGCGCCGAGCTGCAGAGATTGTTCGTGTCGCGCGCGGTGCGCGGCCAAGGTGTGGGTAAGTCGCTCATGATCGCGCTCCACGACGCTGCGCTCAAGAACGGTCGCACTCTGATTACGTTGAGCACGCGGCACAACGAGCCGGCGGAAGATTTTTACAGGACGTTAGGTTACCAGTTGGCGGGAGTGATTCCCGGTTGGACGATCGGCCCAACAGGAGAGACGTACGATCATGCTACTCTGTACCTGCAACTTACGGCTACCAGCTAGGGGCCACGGGCGGAGCGGCTAGCGGCAGCGAGCGGGAGCTGTGGGCTGATGGGAAAAATCACTTCTGACATGCGAGCGGTAATTCAGGCGGCGCACCTTTGCTTTGCCGCTACGGTGACGCCCGATGGGCGGCCGAATCTGTCGCCCAAGGGAACGATCCGCGTCTGGGACGACGATCACATCTTCTTTCTCGACATCGCCTCGCCTGGTACGCGCGCGAATCTCGAAAGCAATCCCTGCATCGAGATCAACGTCGTCGAGCAGCTGTCGCGACGCGGCTACCGATTCTTCGGTCGCGCCAAGGTGCATCGTGATGACGAAGTTTTTCTCGAGGCGACGAAGCGCATCTACGGAGAGGAAGGCGCCAAATATCCCGTCGACGGAGTGGTGTTGATCGAGGTCGAGCGGGCGGAGGAGCTGGTCTCGCCCGGCTACATCCACGTCAGGACGGAGGAGGAAATGCGCTCCAACTGGCGGCAGCGGAGGGCTGCGCTTGATGCGGAGTTTGAGGAGCACGTGGTGAAGCAACCGTTTCGGCCGTTTTAACTGCAACTTACGACTACCGGCTGGGAGCGGTGAGCGGAGCGGCTCGGAGCTCCGGGCTTAGCTCGTGGCCCCCAGCTGCTCCGCCCAAAGCCCCTAGCCGGTAGTCTTCAGTTGCAGTTCTTAGCATATCGTCATAGGGTACAGCATGGCCCGACTACTCCTCTTCGCCCTAGTCGCCTGCTCCGCTGCGACTTCGACGCGGATCACCGACGTCGTCGGGACGTGGGGCGGTGACAATGCCGGAATGATCGTCAACGGCAACGACGTCCACGTGCACATCGGCTGCACCTTGGGCGATGCTGCCGGCCCGATTCGCACCGACGCCAACGGACGGTTCGAGGCGACGGGCACCTACAACGTCGACGCCTACCCAATCGACCGCGGCATTCTGCATCCGGCGAAATTCAGCGGACAGATCGTCGGTCAGACCATGACGCTGACGGTGTCGCTTACCGACACCGCGCGCGTCTTGGGTCCGGTCACCCTTATCTATGGTAAGGAGCCGAAGATGGGACCGTGCCCGATCTGCAGAATCCCGAATGCGTCAAGGCGGGCCGTTGATCCTACTGTCAAGGCGGGCCGTAGACCTTAAAGCTCCCTACTTTGGTATCGAACCAAGCCGGATCGCGCCAGGATCAACGGCCCGCCTTGATCTCAGGTGGGCGACCTCAGTGGAAAACGATCCCGAGGTAGGCCGCTGTAACCGGGAGGCGGCCGATATGCTTCGAGACACCACCCCACTGCCTGCCTCGTGATGGCGCGGAGTGTCGGCGAGGCGCGAGGACTGGAATGCTTGGCAGTCTCTACTGTCAGACGCACCATTTCCCGCACGTTGATGACGATTTCGGCGAGCGACTTCCCGAGACTTTGCTCCGAGGCGACTTTGGCTCGCACTGACAGCCGTAAGGTGTTTACGAATGCGAAGAGGCTGGTGTCATCCGGCGAGATAGAATTGTCCGGAAATCCCGAAATACCCGATGGTGTTTTTTTCATGAGCGCTTTGGCGGAGGAAAGGCGTCGCCAGTAGCGCCGGGGTACCGCCTCAGATCGAGGCAGAACTGAGGTGCGGGCTGGTGGAGTCCTCCCGCACAGATGTGCTCTTTCAATCTACCGGATTGAGCGGGAATTAGCGAATTGCGCCTTGACCCTCGGCCTTCCGCCGTCGCCGATTTCTTGCTATAAAAAAGTAGCGAGAGGAGGCAAGACGTGTCTAATTCCATCAAACACATTCGGACAATCGCGCTCGTCGGCCAGGCTGGCAGCGGCAAAACCAGCCTGGCCGAGGCGCTGTTGGCGAAAGCGGGAGCCGTTCCCGCAGCTGGCAGCGTCGAGCGCGGCACTACTACTTTCGACTACACCCCGCTGGAAAAACAAGTCCAGCACTCCCTCAAGCTCGCGGTGGCGAGCTTCGAAGCGAAGAACGGGGACGAGCCGACCCGCATCCACCTGCTCGACACTCCCGGCTACCCGGACTTCCTCGGCCACGCACTTCCCGCGCTGGCGGCGGTCGAGACCGCGGCGATCGTGATCAACGCCCAGAACGGCGTCGAGATGATGACCAGCCGCTTCATGCAATACGCGCAGAAGCGCGGAGTCGACCGACTGATCATCATCAACAGGATCGACGCCGAGAACGTCGACTGCGAGGATTTACTGCGCCGCATCCAGGAAGCGTTCGGCAAGGAATGCCTGCCGATCAATCTCCCGGCGGCCAATCGCACCAAGGTCTCCGACTGCTTCTTCTCACCTTCCGGCGAGTCGGACTTCTCGTCGGTGGAGGAAGCGCACCGCCGGCTTGTAGAGCAGGTGGTGGAGGTCGATGAGAACCTGATGGAGAAGTACCTCGAAAAAGGTGATGTCACGCCGGAAGAATTACACGAGCCCCTCGAGCAGGCCCTGCGCGAGGGGCATTTGATTCCGGTGGTATTCACTTCCGCCAAGACCGGTGCCGGCGTCGCCGAGCTGCTCGAGGTCATTGTCAAGCTGCTGGCAAATCCGACTGAAGGGAATCCGCCGGTCTACGTGAGCACGCCCACGGGGAGCGACGGCGACGTTAAGGAGCTCACGACGATTCCGGATCCGAGCAAGCACGCCCTGGCGCACGTCTTCAAGATCGAGACGGATCCTTACATCGGTCGCATCGCCGTCTTCCGTGTCCACCAGGGACGGTTGACGCCGAACATGCAGCTTTACATCGGCGACGGCCGCAAGCCGATCAGACCGGGGCACCTCTACGCGCTGCGCGGAAAAACGCAGACCGAAGTCCAGGAAGCCATCCCCGGTGACATCTGCGCCATTGCCAGAATCGAGGAGATCCAATTCGATCAGATACTGCACGACTCCGCCGAGGACGCGCATCTGCACACACGCCCGCTCGAGTTACCGACTCCGGTGTTCGGTCTGGCGGTGACACCGAAAAAGCGCGGCGATGAGCAGAAAGTCTCCGACGTGCTGCACAAAATCGCCGCCGAGGATCCCTGTTTCCGCATCGAGCACGTCGCGCAGGCGAACGAGACGGTGATGCGCGGGATGGGCGAGATGCACCTCAAGGCCATTCTCGACAAGATGGCGCAGCAGTACAAGCTGGATCTCGAAACGCGTCCGCCGTCGGTGCCGTTCCGCGAGACGATTGCATCGAAAGCAGATGGTCACTGCCGACACAAGAAGCAAACTGGTGGGGCCGGACAATTTGGTGAGGTGTTTTTGAAAGTGGAGCCGCTGCCGCGCGGGAAGGGATTCGAGTTCGTCAACGCGGTGAAGGGCGGGACGATTCCGAGCCAGTACATCCCGTCGGTGGAGAAAGGCGTACGCGGTGTACTCGACACCGGCTTCCTCGCCGGCTTCCCGCTGCAGGACGTGCGCGTGATCGTCTACGACGGCAAGAGCCATCCGGTGGATTCGAAGGACGTCGCGTTCATGTCCGCCGGTCGCAAGGCATTTCTCGATGCGTTGGGCAAGGCGCGGCCGATCGTCCTCGAGCCGATCGTCAACGTCGATATCGTCGCGCCTGAAGAGAGGATGGGCGACATCGCGGGCGAGCTGTCATCGCACCGCGGCCAGATCAGGGGATCAGACTCGCCGCGACCGGGCGTGGTGCAGATCACGGCGCAAGCGCCGCTCTCTGAGCTCGAGCATTTCCCGGCGCGGTTGAAATCGATCACCGCCGGTCGCGGATCGTACAGTCTCGATTTCAGTCACTACGAGCCGGCGCCGCCCCAGCTCCAGCAGAAGCTGCAGGCGGCGCATCGGCCGCAGGTGGAGGCGGAATAGCGGGAAGCGGGAAGCGGGAAGCGGACGACGCGAAGCGGGTACGGGTACGGACAACGGGTAGCGAGAGGCGCGCTTTCCGCTTCCCGTACCCGTACCCGTTTCCCGCTACCCGTTTTCCGCTTCCCGCCTCCCGCCTCTCGCTTTATCTGATCGTGAAATTCCCCTTCACGGGGGTCAGATCAAATTCGCCGCCGTGGCAATCGGTGCTGGTGCCGGGCTGGTGAAAGTTGATCAGGCTCGCCATGTCGGGAGTCGACTTCTTGCTGCCGTTGTCGACGATCTGGAAAACGCCTTCCTGGCCGATCATCGACTTCTTGTTGCTGTGGGTGACGAGCCCGCTCAAAGTCGCCGTATTGCCGGCGATGTTGACGCAGTTGATGTCGATCTGGCCGTTGACGTTGCCACCGGCTGCCTTGTCCTCGAACGTCGCGCGTCCGGAGCTGCCGCTCACATTGACTGAGTAATGCTCGACCGAGCTGCCGAAGGTGATGGTACCGCTACCGTTGACTGAAGAAGCAATAGCAGCGAAAGAGGCGAGGGCGAAGGCGGTGAGCGGCGTGCGAAACATGGTGACTCTCCTGAAGACGACAGGAGTACATAGCGCCAAAACCGTACCGCCTGCTCTACTGCCGCCACTTCACTTCGCGAACGCCCGCTGAATTATGTCCTGCGCCTCGGCCTGAATGCTTCTTAGATGGTCGGCGCCCCTAAAGCTCTCGGCGTACAGCTTGTAGACATCTTCCGTACCTGACGGCCGGGCGGCGAACCAGCCGCCCTCGCTCACAACCTTGATTCCGCCAATCGGATCTTTTGTGCCGGGTGCGGTCGTCAGGATACCGGTGATCTTTTCGCCCGCCAGCTTCGACTCACCGATGTCCTTGGCGGTGAGGCTCGACAGAATTTTCTTTTGCTCCACCGTCGCCGCGGCGTCGATGCGCTCGTAGAAAAATTCTCCGTATTGATGGGTAAGATCGCGATACAGCTCGCCTGGATCTTTCCCCGTCGCCGCCGTCATCTCAGCGGCGAGCAGCCCCATGATGATTCCATCCTTGTCGGTGGTCCACGCTTTTCCGTCGCGACGAAGGAATGAAGCGCCTGCGCTCTCCTCACCGCCAAATCCCAGCGATCCGTCGAGCAGTCCATCGACGAACCACTTGAACCCGACGGGAACTTCCTTGAGCGCGCGGCCGATGCCCGCCGTGACGCGATCGATCATACTGCTGCTCACCACCGTCTTTCCCACTGCCGCTTTCGCGGGCCAGTCTGGTCGATGTGTGAACAGATACGAGATCGCGACGGCGAGATAATGATTTGGATTCAGCAGTCCGGTGCTTTTCGCGACGATGCCGTGGCGATCGTGATCGGTGTCGCACGCCCAGGCGACGTCGAAGTGATCTTTGAGACCAATCAGCCGCTGCATCGCGTACGGTGACGAGCAATCCATCCGGATTTTGCCGTCCCAATCGACCGTCATGAACCGGAACGTTGCGTCGACGACATCGCTCACCACCGTCAACGGGATCCGATAACGATCGGCGATGACATCCCAGCAAAAGACGCCGGCGCCGCCGAGTGGATCGACCCCGAGTCTCAGTCCACCCGAGCGGATGACTTCGAAGTCGATGACGGCGCCGAGGTCGTTGATGTAGCCGTTTATGTAATCGTGGCGATGCGTGGTCGCCGCCGATTTCGCTTTGGCGAATGGAATGCGTCGCACTTCTTTGAGACCGCCGGCGATCAGCTCGTTGGCCTTATCCTGAATCCACTTCGTGGTGGCGGAATCGGCGGGCCCGCCAGAAGGCGGATCGTACTTGAAGCCGCCGTCCTCGGGCGGATTGTGCGACGGCGTGATCACGATGCCGTCTGCTTTCCCCGTCGTTTTGCCGTCGTTGTAGTTGAGGATGGCATGTGAGACGACCGGCGTCGGCGTGAAACCATCGCGATCGTCGATCATCACTTCGGCTTCGTTGGCCGCCAACACCTCGAGCGCCGACGCGAACGCTGGTTCGGACAGAGCGTGGGTGTCGATGCCGATGAACAGCGGGCCGTCGATTCCCTGTTGTCGCCGATGGATGCAGATCGCCTGGGTGATGGCGAGGATGTGCGCTTCGTTGAATGAGCACTGGAGCGCTGTTCCCCGGTGTCCGGAAGTCCCGAACGCCACGCGCTGGCCAACATTCGCGGGATCGGGTTCCAGAGCGTAGTAGTCCGTCACCAGTCGCGGGACGTTTGCCAGGATCGATTCGGGCGCCGGTTTCCCGGCGAGCGGACTGATCTTCACTTTCGTCTCAAGGGCTCGAGCTCAAAGCATATACGCGATATCCGAACCACTTGTCGGATAGGCGTAGATCATGTGCGCGAGATCCGACGCCGCGAGACTATGTCGCACAGCGATGGCGAAGACGTTTATCACTTCGTCGGCGTGCGGGCCGAGCAGGTGCGCGCCGAGAATTCGGTTCGTGCCCTCCTCGACTACTGTCTTGTACATCGCCGTGGTCTCACGGACTCTGCGATTCGAGAACCAGCTCCGCGTGTCCTCCGACTTGACGCGCACCTTGAGACCTTGCGTCCTCGCCTTTTCCTCGGTCAGCCCGACCGCAGCGAGCGGCGGTGTGGTAAACACTACACTCGATACGCCGCGGTAATCGGGCGTGTGATGATTGCCGGCCAGAAGGTTCGACGCGATGATTTGACTCTGGTGCCCCCCAACCGGAGTCAGGGGCAAGGCGCCGGGTGAAGCCACCGCGTCGCCCGCCGCGTAGACCTTGGGGTTCGAAACGCTCTGCAGCCATTCGTTGACCACGATCGCGCCGCGCTTATCTGTCTCGACATTTCCTCGGCCGAGATCCAGCTCGCTCGTCTTCGGAATTCGGCCGGCACCATGCATGACGAGGTCGGCAACCAAGAATTCGCCGCCCGGCGTGGCCTTGCCCGT
>JBKPDS010000156.1:0-19802 GCA_046727995.1 Gemmatimonadota bacterium | reverse complement strand
GTACTGGGTGTACCTGTTCGGCGGGTTGTTCATCACCATCCCGATCTTCTTCGCCGTGGCGCCGAATGGAGGCTGGTTCGGCTACGCACCGCTCACCACCAAGCCCTATTCGCCCGGACTCAACATCGACTTCTGGGTGATGGGCCTCCAGATCCTCGGCGTATCGTCGCTAGCGGCGGCGTTCAACTTCCTGACCACGATAATCAATCTGCGCGCGCCCGGCATGACGCTGATGCGGATGCCGATGTTCACCTGGATGGCATTCGTCGTTCAGGTGCTGCTGGTGCTGGCGTTCCCGGTCATCACCATCGCGCTGGTGTTCCTGCTCTTCGATCGATTCTTCGGCACGAATTTCTACAACACCGTCAGCGCGGGGGCTGACCCGCTGCTCTGGCAGCATCTGTTCTGGATCTTCGGGCATCCGGAGGTCTACATCCTGGTTCTTCCCGCGTTCGGACTCGTCTCCGAGGTGATACCGGTCTACTCGAGGAAGCCGCTGTTCGGATATCCGGTGATGGTCTATTCAGGAATCCTCATCGCGGTGCTCGGCTTCGGCGTCTGGGCCCACCACATGTTCGCCGTGGGAATGGGGCCGATTGCCGACACGTTCTTCGGGCTCACTACGATGCTAATCGCCATTCCAACCGGAGTGAAAATCTTCAACTGGATCGCGACGATGGCGCAAGGCGCAGTCCGGTATACCACGGCGATGTTGTTCGCCGTTTCGCTCGTCGGACTGTTCACCATCGGCGGCATCTCGGGAATCATGCACTCCTCGCCGCCCGCCGATTTGCAGCAGACTGACACTTACTTCATCGTCGCGCACTTCCATTACGTGCTGTTCGGCGGGTCGATCATGGGAATCTTCGCCGGCATCTATCACTACTTCCCGAAGATCACCGGCAGAATACTCGACGAAAAACTGGGCAAGTGGCATTTCTGGCTGATGTTCATCGCCATGAACCTCACCTTCTTCCCGATGCACTTTTCGGGAATGCTCGGTATGCCGCGGCGCATCTACACCTACGATGCCGGCCAAGGCTGGGACCTTTACAACGCCATGTCCACCGTCGGCGCGATGATTTTCCCGGTCGCGATGCTGTTCTTCATCTACAACTTCTTCAAGAGTCGCCGTAGCGGTGAGATCGCCGGCTCGAATCCGTGGGGAGCCGGCACTCTGGAGTGGAGCATTCCGAGTCCGCCACCCGAATACAACTTCGCCAAGATTCCAACCGTGACCACCCGCTATCCGCTGTGGGAAGGAAAGGAACCGGATCACGAGAGCGCGCGTATCAACGCCCAGGAAGGAAAGACCCCGCACGAGCTGGGGATCATCATTCCCTACAGCACCATGAAGCCGCTCTTCGTGGCGGCCGGCCTGATAATCATGTTCTGCGGATTGATCTGGTCGCATGTGCTGCTCGCCGTCGGCGTTGGCACGCTGATTCTCTCTCTTTACAGCTGGCTCCTGAGCCCGCTCGAGCCGGAGCACGCCTAGAATGGCAACCTCCATAGCGCATACCAGCGCGCCGACGCACCACCACTACACGACGCTCGGTCTCGATAGCCGGAAGGTCGCCATCTGGGCCTTCATCGGGTCGGAGTGCATGCTTTTCGTCTCGCTGATCTCGACCTATCTGATCTACAAGGGACGGAGCGTCATCGGCCCCTTCCCTCACGAGACCTGGACCGATCCAACTACCGGTCAGGTTCTGAAGCCGATCCTCAACATCCCGGTAACGTCGGCTTCCACGTTCGTGCTGTTGATGTCCTCGCTCTTCATGGTGCTGGCGCTGGCAGCAGTGCAGAACAAGGAGCTACCGAAGCACACGCGCGGCGAGCGGGTCCTCGGCAACTCAAAGCTCTGGCTCTTCATGACGGCGCTGGCGGGAACGATCTTCCTCAGCTTCCAGGCGTTCGAGTTCACCTCGTTCGTCCACGAAGGCCTGTCGATCAGAAGAAATCTCTTCGGATCAACGTTCTTCACCCTTACCGGCTTCCACGGCGCGCACGTGACGGCCGGCGTGCTCTGGCTCGTCACACTGCTCTCGATCGACTACCGACGCGGGCTCGGCTCGCGCGATTCACTGCTCGTCGACATCTGCGCTCTGTACTGGCACTTCGTCGACGTCGTCTGGATCGTGATCTTCACCCTCGTCTATCTACTCAGGTAACGGCGGAAAGATGGATACTCACGCCATGAACGTTCCCGATCCCGCGGAAGCCGGTTTGCACGCGCCGACCGGAGAGGTTGAGCACTCCCATCCGACCTGGTCCATATACTGGAAGGTCGCAACCATCCTCACGATCATCACGGTCGCCGAGGTCTGGGCCTACTATCTCCCCTCGTTCGTCGCGTCACGCGGCTTCGTTCCGACGCTGCTGATTCTGTCGGCACTCAAGTTCACGATCGTGGTGATGTTCTACATGCACCTGAAGTACGATCACAGAATCTTCCGGGTGCTATTCACCGGCCCGCTTCTCATCGCCGCGCTGACACTGCTGGCGCTTATGTTCCTCTTCGGACACCTGTACATCAAAGTCATGTAGCTATGTTGGCCCTGGCGCTGCTTCATCCCATCGCCAATCTGAGCTGGTGGCGATGGTCGGTTCATCCGAGTACGGTCCTCGGCATCGCAGCGCTCGGCGCGCTCTACGTCTGGGCCTCGGCCAAGCTCCGTCAGCAGCCAACTACCGGTCAGAAGATCTATTTCTTCTCCGGCCTGCTGGTGATGTTCGCGTCGCTGAATGGCCCCATTCACGACCTGAGCGACGATTATCTCTTCAGCGCCCACATGGTGCAGCACCTGCTCCTGACACTCGCTGTCCCGCCACTCCTACTGGCCGGTACACCCGGTTGGATGTTGCGGCCAGTGCTATCGCGAAAAGCCGTCGCTCCGGTCGCGCTTTTTTTCACCCGCGCTCCGATCGCATTCGTGACGTTCAATCTCACCATCGCCATCTGGCACCTGCCGCCGTTTTACAACGCGGCAATGGCGCACCACAGCCTGCACATCGTCGAGCATCTGACGTTCATGGCCGCAGCGGTGCTGATGTGGTGGCCGCTTCTCAGTCAGCTGCCGGAATTTCCGCGACTCGCTTATCCGGGTCAGATGCTCTACAGCTTTTTGATGAGCATTCCGATGTCGATCGTGGCGGTGTACATCGCGATGGCCGACCACGTTCTCTATCCCGCCTACAGCGCCGCGCCGCGCGTTCTGCCGCTGACACCGCTCGAGGATCAGCTCCTCGGCGCGCTGATCATGTGGATTCCCGGTGGAATCGTCTTCATGATCATCATGACGGTGGTGTTCTTCAAATGGAACGCCCGCGGCGAGGACTCGACCGCGGGCGCGCAAGTGGACTGGAAGCCGTCGACAGCCTAGTCGTCGGTTCCCTCGAGTGCTCGCTTCAGCTGGTGATCCAGCTTCGGATGCTTGCGCCACAGATACCACAGCATCAGCGACGAAGCGAGCAGGTTGGCGATGAAGATCTGCGCCCACGACATACCGCCCAGCGCTGATTGCGCGAACACCGCGGCGATCATGTAGAAGCCGAGCGTCATCATCACGAACGCGACGAGCAATCCGGCCAGAATTCCCGGAGTCCGCTCAGCCTGATGGACGATCACGGTGAGTAGAATCCCGACGATGAAGAACGCCGCGTAGTGAAAGATCGTGTAGCCAACCACCTGGGTGAACGCGGTGTCGCCCATCATGTTCTTGCCGAGTATGCTGACGACGCCCTTGCCGAGGAAAATCGGCGTGTAGAAAGGGTGGCCGGCGATGGTGTCGACGATGAGGAACCAGATGGCGATCGCCGTCGCGCCGATGAAACCGGTGATGATGCCTTCACGCAAAAAGTTGTGCGGCCGCTCAGCCATCGGTGTCCTCTCGTGCGGTGGATGCAACTCTGTTTCCGGGAAATTACGCTACCCGTCGATATATTCCAAGCGAAGTTCCGGTGCGGTGCGGGCAGTGAGTCCGTCGCAACCATGGCACCGTTCTCGCCATTCGATGAGATTCCGCACCGCTCATTCATTCAGTTTCAGACGCTCACCGCTCGACAATGTTCTCTCGTAAAATCCGGATCGCCATCCTCTGCGCGCTTACCGCTTGCGCTGCCACTCCCGCTATTCTCGAGTCCCAGACACCACGGCGCACGACGACGAGACGGCGGGTGCGAAGGCCAAACCGAAACCGGCCGCCCGCAGTTCCAGCAATTGCCTACAGTACTACGCGCAGCACGGACGATCTCGCTTCGACGCTGGGCAACCTCGCCGGCAGAATCAGAAGTGGAATGTGGGGAGGCATGGTGGTTTCTCTGACTCGCGGCGACACCCTCTACGCCTACAATGCCGGCGAACAGATGCTGCCCGCGTCGACGATGAAGCTGCTGACGAGTGCGATCGCCTTCGAGAGATTCGGTCCCAACTACCAGTTCAGCACCGATGCCCTGCGCGATGGAGCAGTCGGCTCCGATGGAACGCTGACGGGCAATCTCTATATCCGCGGTGACGGAGATCCCGCACTGTCGGGGAAGTTCATGCCCGGTGGTCCGTCGGCACCGATGAATCGACTGGCGGATCTGGTCGCGCAGAAAGGAATCAAGCACATCACCGGCAACATCATCGGTGACGCCAGCGGATTCGACGACCAGAAAGTTCCGGAAGGGTGGTTGTCGCGCTACCTCCAGGCAGGCTACGCTGCCCGAGTGTCGGCGCTGTCGCTCAACGAGAATCTCGTCGCTGTGGCAGTGACGCCGACCACTCCGGGAAAACCCGCTTCGGTCACGCTCGAGCCTTCGACCAGCGCGATTCAGGTCGTCGCCAACGTCCGCACGGTTGCCGGCGGCGGCGCTCGACTTGGATTCCGGAAGCAGGGCGACGGGACGATCATCGCCAACGGGTCAATCGGCTCGCGGACCGGAACGAGGCGGTACGTCTACATCGTCGAGGACCCGGCGAGCTTCACGACGGGAGCCTTCAGAAATGCGCTAGTCGCGCGGGGAATCAAAGTCGATGGTGGAATCCAGCTCGGGAAAACTCCGGGAAGCGCGGTAAAGGTCGCCGGCCTCGCGTCGCCGCCGCTCGCCAGCATGATCGCGGCGATGAACCGCGAGAGCATCAATCATTATGCGGAGCTGCTCTTCCGTGACGCGGCACGTGGACCCGATCGGAATGTCACCGGCAGCGTCTCTACCGCCAGCGCGCTACTCGACCAGTTTTTTGCCAAGAAAGTTGGAGCCGACACGACCCGTCTCGTTTTCGCCGATGGTAGCGGTCTCTCCACTCTCGACCGGGTGACGCCTCGAGCTCAGGTACAACTGCTGGGCTACGCCCATCACGCCGGCTGGGGTCCGTGGCTGCACTCCTCCCTCCCCGTCGCCGGCGATTCCGAACTGCTGAGGCGTCGCATGCGAAACACCCCTGCCGAGGGAAACCTCCACGCCAAGACCGGCACCACCAACGACGTTATTGCGCTAGCCGGGTACGTAACGGCGGTAAATGGTGAGGTGCTGGCCTTTTCGTTCCTCTACAATGGCCGGGACCGATGGACTGCCAAGTCCATGATCGACGTCATGAGTGAAACTCTCGCCAGCTTTGGGAGGTAGATATATTCAAGGGTAACCCCTTGGAAAACATATATTTAGCGTGTTGAGGAAAAGCCCTGACTTGGCATTTTTCCTGCACGCCTCCGATGCGAACCGCGTGTGGAAACCGCGTGAGGTCATAGATATGTCATATCGCACTTTCGTGGACAAAGACGGCTCGTATTGGCAGGTCTGGGACTCGCAGCCGACAAAAGTTGAGCGGCGGGTTTCTGCCGAGGACCGTCGTCGTCCAAGGTTTCTTCCCTGGCACGGCGTGGAGCGTCGCCGTGATGTCCCGGACCGGCGCACCATGACTCAGCGCCGCATCACGCTCTCAGAAGGCTACGGCGCTGGCTGGCTGACCTTCGAGTCACTCAGCGAGAAACGCCGGCTGATTCCGATTCCACCTCACTGGGAAGATTTGTCGCAGGGTGAGCTCCGCAGCCTTTGCGAAAAGGCGAAGCGAATCGCCCGCACCGAAGGCATGAACGCTAACTAAGAAAAACCCCAGCCGACTCCTGGCGAGAAGAGCCGACTGGGGCGAAGCGGATACGTTCTGGGTGCGCCGACGAGGTCCGCTTCTTAGTCGTGACAGTTCACGCCCTCTCCTACCAACGAGAGCGTTCCAGTCTTGGTGGTACCGTCCTGCGTCACGCTGATCTGAGCCGTGCTGGTCCCATCGAAAGTGATGACCTCGCGCCGTGAGGACGTCGTCGGAGTCTGACCGCTCAGGGTCACCGTCGCCTGCATCGACCGCACGATGGTGCCGGCGGTGGGGAAGGTCGGTCTTCCGTTCTGAAGCGGGATAATCACGCCGCTTACCGTATCGCCGGCGACACGAGTCGCAGTGAAGTGAACTCCATCTTCATTGGTGCCGGAGGTATTCTCGGTGCCACTGGCGGTTCCGTTCACCGTTCGCTGAGTGCTTCCCGAAGCGAGGCCGGCGACGGTGATGTCGCTCTGGCTGTTGACGGTGCTGGTGTCAGCGCCGTCGTGATGAACCCTCGTTCCGGTAACCGTCGTCTGGGCGTTGACGGTGTTGGTCTTCGCAGTGTCGAACGCCTGCTGTACGGCCCCAGAAGCATCCAGATAAGAGAATGACCGGGTGATGGTAAGTCCGCGGCGCGTAAAGGCGGGGCAGTCGACCCGATTGTCGGTCGACGAAAATGCGCAGTTCGAGCCGTCGCGTAGATCGCCGAACGGACCACGGCCGAAGCCCAGCCCGAAGAGGATCCGACCCCTGAAGACGTCGGCGATGCCGCCGCCCATCAGGCCGGTCCAGCCCGGTCCTCTGTGGTGCTCGCTGTCTTCACCGTCAAAGTGCTCGCCCCCCGGGGCGAAGCCGGCATTGGTGTCTGAATTACCGACGAAGCTCGTGTTGATCTGGTCGAAACTGATAGGCGCGGTCGCCAGGGCTGATGCGGCGAGCGCCGAACTAACCGGGGTGGTAGTGCTATCGGAGCAGGCGGCGGCAATCAAGCCGGCGCCGGTAACTAGAAGGAAACCAAGAATCCTTTTCATGTGCCTCTCCAAATTTTGTTGCGCCCTCAAGCAGTCTTCGCAAACGGTTCTGGAAAACGAGACACGCGTGATTCTCGATACCCTACACCGGCTTCCCTCGTCTCTCGTCCCTCGCCCCTCGCCCCGCTACCGGCAGCCACTGATCGAGTTGCTCGCGCAGTTCCGCCAATGCCTGACCCATTCGCTTTTCCACCGTTTTTACCGAGATCTCCAGCGTGACGGCGATCTCGGCGTATTTGAGACCGTGGTCGCGACTCAACAGAAACACCTCTCGGCATTTCTCCGGTAACCCATCGATTGCAGCGCGGACGGCCTGTTCCAGCTCCGTCCCGAGCATGAGATCTTCCACTGAGGGCGCGCTCGGCGGGTCGATCGCCGCGATGGCGGCCTCGCGCGCTACGACGCGCTGGTGGCGAACGTGATTGAGGGCGCGGTTGCGTGTGGATCGCAGCAGGTAAGCGCGAAAGGTCTGCTCGACCTGCAACGTCTCACGCCGACGCCACAGCTCGAGCATCACTTCCTGCGCAACTTCCTCGGCCAGCGCGCGCTCACGGACGACCGACTCAGCCATTCGCACGAGGTGTGCGTAGTGGGATCGGAAGACAATATCGAAAGCGCTTTCGTCTCCTGCCCGAATTCGCTCCTGTAGCGCCCGCTCGCTCGCGTCGTTGGTGTCCAAGTAGGGTGGCGTTCGGATCAGGTGTCTGTCTTATTAATGAATATGTCGAAACCTGACAGGGGTTCCGCCAAGATCAGTCCCGACGAGTGGGAGCGCATCGCCCGCTACGTTACGGGCGAAGCTGGCCCCACCGAGGCCGAGATCACAAGACGGTGGGTGGAAGCCGATACTCATCGCGCCGAGGTCGTACGGCTGCTCGAGTCCATCGTCAGGAACGTAGAGAGCGAGGACTCGTCTGCTACCACGATCGATGTCGAAAGTGCCCTCACCAGGGTGAAGGCACGATTCGGCGAGGCGAAGGTGATTCCGTTCAATCAGGCCGCGGTCGAGGAGGAATCGCGCCGCACCTGGATTGCCCTGCTCAGGGTTGCGGCAGCGGCAGTCATCATAATCGGCGGGATCGTGGTGTGGCAGAACCTGCGGCGATCGGAATTCAACGCCAACAGTCAGACTTTCGCGACCACGGTCGGCGAGCGGAGGCAGGTCGTGCTGAGAGACGGCACCAGGGTCCTGCTTGGTCCCACCACGAGACTGGTGGCAGCAAACTCGGCGAACGGTGAACAGCGCCTGGTGACCCTCGACGGAATTGCCTACTTCAGCGTGGTGCATGATCCGGCGCATCCATTCACCGTGAAGGCGGGTGCGATCAGCATTCAGGATGTTGGGACCGCGTTCGCGGTGGAAAGCGATGACAGCGCCGGCACTCGCGTCGCAGTCGATTCGGGCTCCGTGGCGATCGGAGCAGCGGATCAGAAGCACAGTCGCGGGGCAGTGCTCAACGCCCGGGATCGGGCTATCGTAGATGCTCAAGGGGTCGTCTCCGTTGAGAGATCAGCTGTTTCTGAAGACGACCTCGCCTGGATACAGGGGCGGCTTGTTTTTCGCGATTCTCCGCTGATCCTTGTTGGTGCCGAACTTTACCGCTGGTATGGAGTAAGGCTAAGAGTGGCTGATTCGTCGCTGGCGAATCTGCACCTCACTGCATCTTTTTCTGGTGAGCCAGTCGATCGGGTTCTCAATGTCATTGCGCTTTCACTCGGTGCTCGCATCGAGCGGCAGGGAAACGTCGCCATTCTCTCCCGGGCTCCGGCGTCTGGAACCCGTCCGTAGCGGTCGCGCACTTCTCCCAGGTTCGCGCGTCTCGCTCACGATCGCGCTATCCATCGCATCGCTGATACTCACCTCGGCGGCGAATGCGCAGTCGTGCTCCAACTCGACCGCTTTCCTGGCCGACCTTCCCGCGTGGAGCTCGCCACTCGACCGGAGGGTTTCGCTCCACGCACGAGACATCTCGCTGCGGGACGCTCTGGACCGCATCGCTTCGGATGCGAGGATCAAGCTGTCTTACACGTCGGAAACGATCCCGCTCGATAGCAGAATCTGCGCGGCCTTTGATTCGGTTCCGCTGGGCGCAGCGCTCGGACTGTTGTTGAGGGGATCGACGGTCCTTCCGGTCTCGGCCGGTGGCGATCAGGTAGTTCTGACGCCGGCGCAGACGCCGGGTGCGGAGGCGCCCATACCGCGAATGCTCGATCGCGTCGTCGTCACCGGAAGTACGATCGAGGCATCCGCTCGACCGCTGACGGTGGCGATGAACGTCCTCAGTGGCGATCAGCTCTCGCACTACGCCGAAGGAAACCTTGGGCAGGCCTTGAGCGACGCGGTGCCCGGCTTGTGGGTGTGGCAGAGCGGACCGACGTCGCTGCTCGCTCATTACGGAAGCATCCGCGGCACCAGCTCGTTCGGAGCCAGTTATCCGAAGGTATACGTCGACGGGATCGAGCTCGCCAATCCGCTGCTCGTCACCCAGTTCACTCCCGAGACCGTAGAGAGGATCGAAGTCATTCGTGGGCCGCAGGGTGCCGCCCTTTATGGAACGGACGCCATAAGTGGCGTCATCAACATCGTCACGCGTCACGATGGATCGAACGGCGGACCGAGCACGGTGGTGCGCTCGGCGGTTGGAGCGGCATCGAGTGCGTACGTGCCGCGCTCGGCCATCACTCAGGACCATGCGGTTACAGTGCGCGAGGGATCGAACGCGGAATCCGGCAGCGCCAGCTTCACGTCCGGCGGCGTCGGTGAATACCTGCCCGGCGCTTTTGCGAAGCATACTACCGGTAGCGCCGGTTTCCGGATCGTCCGCTCGAAGCTGATCGCGACGGCGACGGGAAGAATTTTCGCCAGCGAGTCCGCCGATCCCACGAGTCCGCTCTTCCGGGACTCTGTGAGCGCGGCGCGAGCGGGATTGGTAGTCCCACAGTCGGTGCAGGAGTATACGCTCGGCGGTACGGCGACGATCGTGCAGAGCGACCGTTGGACGCACTCGATCGTGGCGGGATTCGATGGCAGCCGGCTGACGAATCTCGCCGACTATCACACACCGCTTCCTTCAGCGTCGGCGCCTGACCTCGGTAGCGCCGGCGGCAATGCCAATCTCACGTCGCTGCGCATCAGCAGTGTAGCCAAGCTGGGCGATCCGGAAAACCTGGCGACGACGCTGACGTTTGCCGCCGAAAACTCGATGCTCGACTTCCGGGCGCAGGCGGATACGGGGTCGACCCAGCCGGCGACCGCCGCACTCTCGTCTGCGGTCGTGCGCAGATGGACGACTGGCGGCGTCGCGCAGGCGAACATCGGTTGGCGCGATGCGGGCTACTTCACCACCGGCCTGCGGGTCGAGCGCAATGAATCGCTCGGCAGCGGTGCCAATGTTTCGGTGCTGCCAATGTTTGGCATTGCGGGCCTGCGTGATATCGGGCCGGTGACGGTGAAATTGCGTTCAGCCTACGGGCGCGGAATCAGGCCGGCGACGACTCCCATCCGCGAGACGGCGTGGTTCGATCCGCGCCGGGAAGCGCAGCTCGTCGATTTGGCGCCGGAACAGCAATCAGGAATCGAGACGGGCATGGATCTCTACGTCGGGAAGAAGTTCGGGTTCCAGGTGACCCGTTTCGACCAGCTTGCCTCCGGACTCATTCAGCGCGTGGCGTACGTCGCGCCGGAATACCACTCCGAGGGTCCATCGAGTGGCGAGGGCCCATCAGGTGGATGGTACACGCCGCCGCAGCAGCCGTATGCACCCAGCGATCGCCACATCTCTTATTTGCTGCAGAACGTCGGACAGATCACCAACCGCGGTTGGGAATTGAAGAGTGATCTCAATCTTGGCACCGTGGCGCTGAGCGGAACGTTCTCGACGGTGGACAGCCGAGTGAAACGAGTCGCGACGAACTACATCGGCGATCTGCGGGTCGGTGACCGAATGCTCGAGGTTCCGTCCAAGACCGGCAGTCTGTCGGCGGCATGGACTGGCGGCGGGTGGACCAGTTTCCTCGTCGCGTCCAGGTCCTGGGACTGGATCGATTACGATCGTGTGGCGCTCGCGGGAGCGTTCTCGAATTCGACTCAGGCCGACGCTCAGCTAGTCGGTCAGCAGCTGCGCAATTACTGGCTGAATTACAGCGGGGTGACGCGTCTACGGGCTTCGATCGGACGGAATTTGTTGCGCGGGCTGTCGTTCACGCTGAGTGGAGAGAATCTGCTCAACCGGCAGCACGGAGAGCCGGACAACATCACCGTTGTTCCAGGACGCACGGTTAGTTTTGGGTTGCGGGCGGTCATGTAACCGTCCTCTCTCAGTGTTCGGCGAGTACGAAGATCGCCGTGAGAGCCAGTAGGAAGTAGGGGACAAGGGCAGCTGCACCCGCGTAGTCCTTTGACACTCGTTGACCGAAGAAAAGCGCGATCAGGTTGATCGCGGCGATGAGGGCGCCGAAAAACGCGACGGTGGCGTTGTGAGAGGCGAGGAGCAGAAGGCAGCCGACCGCGCTCAGTGTGCCGGCTGACACTTCGAGAATGGTGACCACCAGGAACATCGGACCGACGGTTCCCGCCAGCGGACTTTTCGCGAAATGCTCGTCGAGGTAAGCGCGATTGCCCTTGCGGTCGATCACTTTGTCCAAACCCGACTGCAGGAACAGCACGGCCAGAATCGCCGAGACGAGAATTTGCAGGATATACAGCACCCATTCGGGTGAGCGCAGATTTGGCATTCAGCAATTGTAGCATGCGCGGGGAAGGACTGTCCAATGTCCGCATCAGATGACGCGATCGAGCGCATATAAACGAACGGCCGGTGTCGCACTATTGGCAGCAGTTTGTGCGTGCTACATGCGGCCGTCGGTGCAGCCCCGCGTTGGAATCGATACATCGCGCCAGCTGGTAGTCGTCGTCACGCCGAGCTGGACGTCGACGACCGGAACGATGACACGCTTCGAACGATTGGCTGGGACAACATCGTGGACTCGCGTCGAGCCCCTAATTCCAATTGTGGTAGGTCGCACCGGGCTGGCGTGGGGTGTTGGATTCGATGACGTCTCCGCCGATGGCCCGCACAAGCACGAGGGTGACGGCAAAGCGCCAGCGGGAATTTTTCCGCTCGACACTGCGTTCGGTTTCGCGCCGGCAGACGCGATGCGTCAACTGCGACTGCCCTACGTGCAGCTGCTGCCGACCACCGACTGTGTAGACGACACGACGTCAATTCACTACAACACGGTCGTCGACAAATCACGCGTGTCGCGTGTCGATTGGAACAGCGCCGAGCATATGCGGGAGATAAATCAGTACGAAATCGGCGTCATCGTCGGCTACAACGCCTCACCGCCGGTCAAGGGACGCGGCTCCTGCATTTTTCTGCACATCTGGAACGGCCCCGATTCTCACACCGCCGGCTGCACCGCTTTCGACCAGACAAAACTTCGCGCGACGATGGAGTGGTTGGACCCAGCGAAGAATCCGCTCTTCGTGCAGCTAACTAGCGCCGCCTACACCCAGCTGAGAACCAAATACGGACTGCCGACACTTGAGTAGTTAGTGCTCGATCCGCAGTTAGCTCACCAATGCGCAATTAGTCAGCAGTCCGAAATGCCCTTGGTCGGCAATGCGCAGGCCGCAGTCATCGCATCTCCCGAATCATGACTCCGCGTTGCGCCAGCTCGCGGATGTATTTCTCGGCTGGTATCGCTTCATCCGGGGTAAACACACCGGCTTTCCCGATCTCTCCCCTGACCTGCATCTGCCCCGTGATCGACAGCGAGTAACCAGTCGACCGCTCCATCGCACTGATGCCGGTGTCGTCGTCGTAGTAGTCGACCATCTCCCAGCCGATGCGCTTCGCCTTCCCCGCTTTCTTTCCATCGGCGAAAACCCGCAACGCGACGAGATCCTGGGCGTTGGGCTTGGTGAGTCGTGGACCCATCGCCGCCACTACGAGATCGCGCGGGACGACCTTCACGCCTTTCACATCGACGGGCTTCAGCTCGAGCAGCCCCAGCTCGCGGATCGCCTCCATGATTCGGGCATGCCCCGGATATCGAAGCGTCTTGTATTCCATCGTCGGAATCTTTCCCTCGTAGCGGAACGCCATCGTTGACAGACCGCCCGCCGTGTGGAACCCCTCGAGCTCGCCGAGTGATCCGCCGAAGTAGACGGGCTCGATCTCTGACAGCGCTTTCACCTGGGTGCGCTTTCCCTTGCGCAGCACCCAGGACAGGGTCGTGTAATAATCGAGCACGCCCTCTAGCGAATAAACGATCTGATAATTGAGCGGCGGCTCCGGATGCTGCGGCAAGCCGCCGACGAAAATGCGAACCGCATCGACCGTGTCGAGCTGTTTTATGGCGTGCTCGGCCAGGATGTTGACCATCCCCGGAGCCAGCCCACAATCGGGAATGACGGTGATGTTTTTCTTCTTCGCCTCGGCGTCGAGGGTCCTCTGCTTGAAGACGATTTCGGTATTACCGCCCAGGTCCGAGAAGTGAACGCCCGCCTGAACCGCCAGCGTCGCCAGCTCGAAATTGAGGTAGTAAGGAATGGCGCTCATCACCGCGTCGCTCTCGCCCATCAGCGCCAGCACAGCTTCCTTGTCGCGGACGTCTAGCGGCGTGAAGATCAGGCGTTCACCGGAGTACGGCGCGAGGAAGTGCGGCAGGTGGCCGGTATGGAGATCGGCCAGCCTGACTTCCTTCACTTCCGGGTTTTCGAGCAGATCATAAGCACACGCGGAGCCCTGCAGCCCCGCGCCGAGTACTAGGATTCGCATTACTTGTGGATCTCCCGGTTTTTTGAGCTGGACTCGCTCTTGCAAATTTATTGACGCTGGTTGTTTCCCGTCACCCCGCGCGCGTGACTTGACGCGCTCACGACGCAGTCAATTGCATTGTCGAGTCGACGATGAGCCACCAACTAGAGCAGAGTATGACAACGCAAACCGATGGCGCAGACTGGCGCGATCATCTGATCGAAACGCCCGCACAGATAAAGAACCTTCTCGACACTACTCAACGAGTGGCAGTGCTCGGTATCAAACCTGATCCCACTCAGCCGGCGTTCTACGTTCCCGAATACGCGGAAAACGCGGGAATGGAAATCGTTCCGGTACCGGTTTACTACAAAGAGCTGACGGAGATGATGGGCAAGAAAGTCTATCGCTCGCTCGTCGACGTCCCGGGCGAGATCGACATGGTGAATGTCTTTCGGCGACCGAAGGATATCCCGCCACACGTTGACGACATCATTGCCAAGAAGCCGAAGTCAGTGTGGTTTCAGCTGGGAATTCGGAATGACGAAGCGGCCGAGAAGCTGGCTCGGGCAGGTATCGATGTGGTACAGGATCGATGCCTCTTGGTGGAACTCAGGCGGCTCGGACGATAGAAGCGGATTGCGAATTGCAATCCGGTTTTCCTACCAGGTGACAGTGTAGACCACTGGCTCTATAGCCAGCCCATTTGGATCCGGATTCGATTTCGGCGCCAGCGCGAAGATGTAGCGTCCTCCCACCGTCGCGGCCAAAGCGATCCCAGCGCCAACTACACGCTGTGCCTCGGTCGCGCCCGCGACCTTCGGCGCCTGCGTGATGGTGATCACCCCACGCTCGCTCAGAATGCTGAAGTCCTGATTACCGCGCGTGATCTTGATCGGCGGGGACTGGGTCATATCGATTGGCACCGATCGATCGAGTGTCGGTCCCATCGTGAATTTCACCTCGGCCAGCGATGCGTTGCCGGGCAGCGATCCGTGCAGCTGTCCTGTCCTCGGATCCAGTGCCGCCCACGTCTGACTCGGCTCGTTGTCTTCCGCTCGGCCGGGATTGTTGCCGAGGGCAAGCGTCGAGCCGTCGGTGGTCCAGCGAACGCGCCAGCCGCGGGCAATCGGGAACAACCGCGGCGCCGAGCTGTCGGCGGCCGATTGCAGGCGGGGATCGTCGGGGATGTGAATCACGCCGGGCTGGGCGACAGCACGCGACATCGACATCCCGCTCGATGCGAATGATCCCGCGCGCAGCGTCGCGGTATCGATCGAGGTGCGACGCGAGACATCTGCGATGAGATCAGTGCCCGTCCCTTCACCACGAACGACGCTATAGGCGCGCCCGAATCCAATCCACTTCCAGTCGGGCGAAGGCTGAACGTCCCAGACGCTGTCCATCTGGGTCTGGAATCCGCGCGCCTCATCGCCGAAGAAGAAGCCGTTCGGCACCGGCTCGTTCTCGACACCGCCGGGATCGGCAACCACCAGCACTGATTTTCTGTCCGGCGAGAACGCCCATACCACACGCTCTGCCATTCCAGTCGCGCCACGATTCACGGGAGTGACGGTGACGACGGGACCGAGATGCGTTGTGTCAGCCGAGGTTTGCTTCTTGGAGGAATCGACGACGCAGGCCGCGAGGAGGAGGAGCGGGAGGAGGGAGGCGGGAGGCGGGAGGCGGGAACTGCGAGCGCGAAAGAAGGGAATGAGCATTGGCATTGGTGGCGAACGTGGAAGAAGCGCCAGTATCGACTGCACCTGTCAAAAGCTAACCGCTTTATCGCCTCCCGCCTCTCGCCTCCCGCCTCCCGCTAGACGCAGACGAGGTTCCGACCCCCCGCCTTGGCTCTATAGAGCGCACGATCCGCGCAATCGAGCAGGTCTTCCGCCGTCTCGACCTTTGCCTCGGGGAAATCGGCGACGCCGATGCTGACGGTGAGCTGCAGCGGCTCACCCTTCCCGATGTCAAACGGATGCGCCTGGATCCTGTCCCGCAACCTCTCGGCGAAAGCAATCGCGCCGGCTTCGCCGGTCTCGGGAACTGCGATCACGAACTCGTCCCCGCCGTAGCGCGCGACTGAGTCGACGCTGCGCGCAGTGCGCGCCAGCAACAGCGCCACTTCCACCAACACCTGGTCGCCGGCAAGGTGGCCGTAGGTGTCGTTCACATCCTTGAACATATCGACGTCGATCATCAGGATGCTGAGCGGCGCGTTGTAGCGACGCGTACGCTCGACTTCGGTGGCAAGCTGCGTCAGCAGTGCGCGGCGGTTGAGCAGCTGCGTCAGCGGATCGGTGCGAGCCAGTGCTTCTAGGCGGAGGTTGTCAGCCTGTGTCACTTCCACCATATGGGCGCGACGCATTGCGTTCATCGCGCTTTTTACGACCGTCTCTGCGAACTCGACGTCTGCCTCTGTGAGGGACGGCTTCTCGGCGGTACGACGCAGAAGAAAAACCCCCGTCCGATCGAGGTCGAGTCGGAAAGGCAGCGCGATGATGGAGCGGACTGAGATGACGCTGCCGTCTTTCTCCCACGCCTGGCGAAGTGACTTGTACGCCGCCGAGTGCCAGATGTCGGGAATCAAAACCGGTTGCTCGCTGGCAAGGGCCGCTTCGATCTCCGGATACTTGTCGAGCTCGACCTGGAGATTCTCGAGCTGGGGATCTTCGTGCGCCGAGGCGACGGTTCCCATCTGATCGCCCTTCTTGGCGAAGATCACCGACGAGTGGCTCAGATTGAGTGCGCGGGCGAGACGGCGCGCCAGCATGTGGAATAGCTCGCCCATCGACAGCGAGCCCATGACGTCGTGCAGAATGTCGACCAGCGCTCCGCGCGCTGCAGCTTCGTCGAGCAGCCGATGCACCTCGGCCTCTGCTTTTCGCAGAGCCGTGCGCAGCTTATCGATTTCTTCGAGCTGTGCGTTTGCGGCGGAGCGCCTGGTTTTCATTCGTCGTCGGTGAGAGCCTCGACCGGTTCCGTGTCGGGGGAGGGAGCGCCGTTTTCGGCGCCTTCCTCTTCATCATCGGGTACAACGCGCGCCACTGCGGTTACGAGATCTCCCTCGTCCAGATTGACGAGCTTGACCCCCTGCGCGATACGACCCGTGACCCTCACCTGCGAGACCGAGCTACGGATGATTACACCATGTTTTGTGATGATCATGATCTCGTCGGCGGGCAGAACTTCCATCAGGGCAACGACATCGCCTGTTTTCTCGGTCCTGTTGACCGTGATAATGCCCTTCCCGCCTCGCTTCTGGACCCGGTAATCGGCGATGTTGGAGCATTTGCCGAGGCCGCGCTCGGTGACGACGAGCAGTGTGGCATCGCGCTTGACGACCACCATGCCAATTACGGAATCACCTTCTCGCAGCTCGACGCCTTTGACGCCGGTGGTGTCCCGACCCATCTCGCGCACGTCCTGCTCGTGGAATCGCACCGAAAGGCCGTGGCGCGTGGCAAGCACGATGTCGTTGGATCCACTGGTCACCTGCACGTCGATCAGCTCGTCGTCCTTGTCGATCTTGATCGCCTTGATTCCGGTCTGACGAACGTTCGAGTACTCGGAGAGCGCCGTCTTTTTCACCGTTCCGTCCTTGGTGCAGAAAAGAAGGAATTGCGTGTCCGAGAATTCGCGCACCGGAACCATCGCCTTGATCTGCGTCTCCGGTGAGACGTTGATCAGATTGACGATTGGCTTGCCCTTCGACGCGCGGCCCGCCTGGGGCACTTCGTAGACCTTGAGCCAGAAGCAGCGGCCATCCTCGGTGAAGCAGAGGATGTAGTCGTGGGTCGAGCCGATGAAGAGACGCTCGATGAAATCCTCGTCCTTCAGTGACGCGCCCGCCAGCCCACGGCCGCCGCGGCGCTGCTTGCGATATGTCGATACCGAAGTGCGCTTGATGTAGCCGGAGTGGGAGATGGTGATGACCATGTCCTCTTCGGCAATCAGGTCCTCGATGGTGAACTCGCCCTCGTCGCTGGTGATCTCAGACCGACGCTCGTCGCCGTATTTGTCGGCGACCGACTGCAGCTCGTCGCGGATGATCTTCATCCGCCGCGGCTTGGACGCGAGGATGTCTCTCATCTCCTTGATGAAGCTTCGCACGCTCTCGAGTTCTTCTTCGAGTTTTTCTATTTCGAGCCCGGTTAGCTTTGCCAGACGCATGTTGAGAATGGCCTCGGCCTGGCGCTCACTGAGCTTGAACCGCTTCTGGAGCTGGGTGCTCGCCGCCGGCGTGTCGGCAGCAGCGCGAATGAGCTTGATCACCGCGTCGATGTTGTCGACGGCGATCTTCAGACCTTCGAGGATGTGCTCCCGCTCGAGCGCCTTATCTAGCTCGAACTGGGTACGACGAACGACGACCTCGTGTCGGTGCTCGACGTAGTGCTCGAGCACTTCCTTGAGCGGCATCACCTTCGGCACCAGTTGGCCGGTATGCGCATCCGGTACGAGCGCCAGCATGATGACGCCGAACGTCGACTGCATCGCCGTGTGCTTGTACAGCTGATTCAGCACCACCCGCGGAATTGCATCGCGCTTCAGCTCGAGGACGATGCGCATGCCATCCTTGTCCGACTCGTCGCGCAGATCGGCGATGCCTTCCAGCTTCTTGTCACGAACCAGCTCGGCGATATCCTGAACGAGCTTCGACTTGTTGATCTGGTACGGGAGCTCGTTGATCACTATCTGCGATTTGTTCGAGCTCTCCTTCTCTTCGATCACAGCGCGGGCGCGCATCACGATCTTGCCGCGGCCGGTCTCCTGATAGTCCTTGATCCCGGCGCGGCCGTAGATGTAGCCGCCGGTCGGGAAATCGGGTCCTTTGACGAGCTTTCTGATGTCGCTCTGCGTCATCTCCGGATTGTCGATCAGGGCCACGATCGCGGCGACGACTTCACGGAGATTGTGCGGCGGGATGTTGGTCGCCATGCCGACCGCAATTCCAGAGGAACCGTTGACGACGAGATTTGGAATCGCCGAGGGCAGAACCTTGGGCTCCTGCAGCCGATCGTCGAAGTTCGGCGCGAAATCGACGGTGTTTTTGTCGATGTCCGCCAGCATCTCCATCGCCACGCGGGTGAGTCTCGCCTCGGTGTAGCGATACGCCGCCGCGGGATCGCCATCGACCGAGCCGAAGTTTCCCTGCCCGTCGACGAGCGGATAGCGCAGCGAGAAATCCTGCACCATGCGCACGAGCGCGTCGTACACCGAAGTGTCGCCGTGGGGGTGGTACTTGCCGAGCACGTCACCGACGACCGTTGCTGACTTTTTGTACGGGCGACCGGGAACGAGTCCGAGCTCGTTCATCGCGTAGAGCACGCGGCGGTGCACAGGCTTGAGTCCATCGCGCACGTCAGGAAGTGCGCGAGAGACGATGACGCTCATCGAATAATTGATGAACGATTCTTTGATTTCTTCGTGAATGAGACGCGGGAGGATGCGCTCTCTGTTGTTCGGAGCCGTCATTAAATCAGATCGGTGTTACGGAGTTTGTAGTGGAGGCGGCGGGTGGGTGGTTGAGCAGAAAGCCTCCATAGAGCGATAGCCCGAAATGTAGCGTTTCGGGCTATCGAAATCAACCGGATCAAGCGGTCCTAAGTCGCGCAGTTACAAGCGCTTAGGGTTTGAGGGATCTCATCGGTAGTTCACCGTATCAATTCAGTATTAAATGTGACCACCCCAAGCTCAGCAGTAGCAAGGAGTTGGGCGTTCTCTACCTCCCATTTCGGTCGTCGTCCTCAAGCGCACGCAGCGACGCGCGAACGTTGGCTTTGACCGCATTCTCGTTGACTCCGCCTTTGTTAGCGGTCGCCGGATCGACTGCCTGACCGTTGATCTTGAACCACGAGCTGAGATCAAACTGCACCGTCAGGTTCTTGTTGTCGGCATTGACCACCAACGGAGTCGCAAACT
>JBKPDS010000155.1:0-20407 GCA_046727995.1 Gemmatimonadota bacterium | reverse complement strand
TGGCCTCGCTTGACATCGACCTCCAACTCCAGTCGACTGGGGCGGCCCATTTCCACTCCCTGATCCACGGTCCAGCGCAGCGTTCCATCACGCGTCTCTGAGCGGAGCGCCAGGAATCCGGCCAGCGCCGCACAGGCGCTGCCGGTTGCCGGATCTTCGCCAATGCCAAGGCCCGGAGCGAACATGCGGGCGCGAATATGCCCACCCTCGAAGATGTTGGTCCAGTCGTCGGCGCTGTAGACGAACATCTCCGGCGCCCAATAGCCGCGGAGCGATTGCTCCCACTTGGGTACATCCACTTTCGCCCAGGACAGCATTTCCGGCTTCTTGATCGGAATAAAGAGGTAGGGCACGCCGCACGACACTGCTTCCGGCTCGATCATGTCGTCGGCGACAATGTGACTCGGCTCCAGCGACAGGATCTCACACAGAATTTCCGGCGGCGGCGGGGGATCCTTGATTTCCGGTAGCCTGGCGGAAGTAAGCTGCGAGAAAACCGGCTTGCCGTCATTGGCGCGGATGAGAACCGGAACGGGGCCTACGCCTTCCTCGAGCACTATGCGCGTCTCGTCGCCGTTTATTGGTATCTCGCCCACCGACGCCAGCACGAACGCACAGCCCACCGTTGGATGGCCCGCAAAGGGTAGCTCGGCTCCCGGCGTGAAGATGCGTACACGGCGAGTGTTGCTGCTCTCTTCCGGCGGAAAGACGAACACGGTCTCGGAGTAATTGAATTCGCGAGCGATGGATTGCATCTGCTCGTCAGAGAGGCCGCCCGCTCTTGGAACCACGGCAAGCGGATTTCCACCGTGAATGTGATCGGTGAATACGTCGGCGGTGTAGAAGTCGTACGACATGCCTCAAGAAAATGCGCAACCCTTGGCTCGGCGGCTACCTGGCACCGAACACGCACTCAGGATCGGCATGAGGTCGCGAAGATCGGCCAGGGATGGGTCCGGGAAGATGGCGACGATACGCTTCGGCCCGGCCGGCTGGCTGTACAAGGATTGGGAGGGGATCGTATACCCGGCGGACAAGCCAAAGGGCTTCGACCAGCTGCGCTATATCGCCGACTTCTTCGACACCGTGGAAATCAACTCCAGCTTCTACGGACCGCCGGTGCCGAAGACGACGGCGTCGTGGGTAAGCCGCGTCAAGGATCATCACCAGTTCCGGTTCACCGCCAAGCTATGGAAGCGGTTCACCCACGAGCGCGACAAGGCGTGGACGCGCGGAGAAGTCGATCAGGTGCGACAGGGTTTCGATGTGATGATGGACGCGGACAAACTCGGTGCGGTACTGCTGCAGTTTCCGTGGAGCTTCAAGAACACCGAGGAGAGCAATGAATGGCTGGGCGACGTGATGCGGACGTTCAGCGCCTATCCGCTGGTGGTGGAGGTCCGTCACACGTCGTGGCTTACGCCCGAATTTCTGCGCAGTTTGGTGCAAGAGGGAGTCGGCTTCGTCAACATCGATCAGCCGTTATACCACAACTCGATCGGACCCTCGACGCACGTCACTTCGCACCTGGGCTACGTGCGTGTACACGGCAGGAATTACAAAGACTGGTTTCGCGATAAAGCGGGGGTGGAGCAGCGCTACAACTATCTGTACAAGCCTGGTGAGCTGGAGCCGTGGGTCGAGCGCGCCAGGGAGATCGCGGCCGACGCCGGCACCCGGGAGGTGTACGTCATCACCAACAATCACTACAAAGGCAAAGCGGTGGCGAATGCCCTGATGATGAAGTCGATGCTCAGCGGTGAAAGAGTTCCGGCTCCGAGCGGAGTGTTCGCGGCCTACGGAGATGCCGTCGATGCCTACGCCGTCCCCGTAGAGGAGGGGGTTGCGTCAGGGGCGAATTGATTGACCCCGCGGCCCTTATCCATTACTTTTTAGCTCAGGAAGCGCAACGTTTGCGCTACAGATGCCAGATTGCCGGACAGGGACCTGGGGTGTTGCCAGGTCTTTTGATTTTCTGGCGTGAAGTGCGATCACATCGATCGCGAACAAACAGTAGTCGGATTGGTACCGCAACACGGCACTTCCGACCAATTGCAGAGGAAGTACCGAAATGCGTACCACCGGAAAAGTGAAGTGGTTCAACGACGCCAAGGGATTTGGCTTCATCACCCCCGAGAACGGACAGAAGGATTGCTTCGTTCATCACTCAGCCATTCAGGGCAGCGGCTTCAAGTCGCTGGCCGAGGGCGAGCGCGTCGAGTTCGACGTCGTGCAGGGCCAGAAGGGTCCCGCCGCTGAGAACGTCACCAAGCTCGGCGCCTAGCCGCAGCTTGCTGAAGACCCACTGAAAGGCGGGGCCGGTCTGGACAACACCAGGCTGGCCCCGTTTTTTATTTGTACCAACCGCCGAAAACAGGAGGACTATGGCGAAAGAAGAAGCAATCGAGCTGGAAGGAACCGTTACCGAAGTGCTGCCAGATGCGACGTTCCGCGTGCAGGTGAACAATGGCCATGACGTGCACGCGACAATCGCGGGAAAGATGCGGAGATTCCGCATCCGGGTTCTCGCCGGTGATCGCGTAACTCTCGAGGTCTCGCCTTACGACCTGACGAGAGGCCGCATCACCTTCCGTCACAAGAGCTGACGCGCCAGCCGTTCGTCGACTACTGCGCATACCGCAGTATGTCGTAGTAGAAGCGCACGCCGTAACCGACGTTGTCCACTGAGAGACGCTCGTCGTTGCCGTGCATCCCGCGCTGGATTTCCGCTCGCGGAATCCTGAACGGACTGAATCCGTAAGTCGTAATTCCCAGTTTGCGATAGGTCGGTCGATCTGTCGCCGCCGTTTCCATCGGCGTCGTCACGAAGGCGCTCGGCTCTCGGTCGTGCGCCGCTTTCTCGATGGCGCGAAAGAGGTCAGTGTCGATCGGACTCTCGAGCGGCGCTTTGGTGTTGCCGAGGTGGGTGAAGTGGACCGCGCTGTCGCCCACGATTCGCTCCAACGTCCGCATGAACTCGGTGGTGTCCTGATCCGGTAGCATCCGGACATCGATTTCCGCGGTGGCAACGGCGGGGATCACGTTGATCTTGTTCGATCCGGCGAGACCTGTCAGAGAGATCGTGTTGCGGAGAATGGCGTTCCAGGTCACGTCGCTGAGGATCCACTCCCGGGCGCGCGGATTCTCCAGCGCCCCCCGAACGTTCGAGAGCCAGGTGCGCTGCGGCTCCGGGTAGGTTCTGGCGATGTCGCGGAAGAACTTGTCGACACCCGGCGTGACGTGAAGTGGAGACTCATATTGCGAAATTCTTTGGAGAGCGGACACGAGCCTGGGCACCGGATTCTGTTTCGTTGGGCGCGACCCATGGGACGGAACCCCATTTACGGTGAGTCGCTGCCAGAACGTCCGCTTTTCGGCAACCCCGACCGCGAAATAGATCACTTTTCCGGTGGAGTCGAGCACGTTGTCGGCGCCCTCGGTGATCAGGTACTCGACGTCGCGCAACAGGTCGGGATGACGTTGCACGAAGATGATGGCCCCGGTCGATCCGAGCTCTTCGTCGGAATTTCCGATGAAGACGATGTCACGCGTCAGTGGGACGCCGGATCGCTTGAGCGCGATCATCGCCATCAGTTGGGCGATGCCGTTGCCCTTCATGTCAATCGCGCCGCGACCCCAGATGTACCCGTCCTTGACCGTGCCCGAGAAGGCGTCGACTGACCACGACGCAGGATTCACCGGGACGACATCGATGTGGTGCACCAGAGCGATTGCCTTCTTGCTGCCGTTGCCACGCAGTCGGGCGTAGAGGTTGGCGCGGTTCGGCCCGATTTCCGTCGTGTCCAGGATCTGCGCTTCGATGCCCTCGCGATCGAGAATCGCCTTCAGGAATCGCGCGCCGAGGAGCTCGTTGCCGGGCGGGTTGGTGGTGTTGACCCGAAGGTAGCCGGAAAGCACGGTCTCTGATTCGCGGGCCAGGGCCGGCCAGTCGACGCGCGGTCCTTGTGCCTGCAGCTCTGAGATACCGGTGCAGGCGGCTGCCAGACCGAGTGTGAATGCAATACGGTTCATAAATACGCTGGTTCGGGTGACAAGAAGCGGTGGCCCGGCTGGTGAGCCAGTAATTCTATTTCGGCGGCCCCTATTTCGCTGTATGCGGTGAGGAGGCGGGTTTCGTGAAACCATTCCTGTTAGCTCTGCGGTGCGCGCTGGTGGTGAGTCTGCCTTTCGCCGTCAGCAACTGCAAGAAAGCAAATCGAGAGACGAGCGCTCCGCTCGCAACCTCGCTCATCTTCGACAACGCCTCGCCTGACGCGCGCGAAGCGCTCGCCACGCCGGTGGACTTCAGAATCACCGACGACAACTTCGCGCGCTGGGAAAAGGCGCAGGAGAATCTTGATCGGGTGCCGCGTTCGGCGACATCGTCGACGGTCAATTCCGGCGGAAATGCGATCGACAGGGCGGTAGCGCGTCTGGAATCGAATCCTCGCGCGCGCACAGCAATTGAGAGTGCCGACCTTTCAGTAAGAGATTTTGTTCTCGAGACAGTTGCGCTGGCGCAGGCAACCGAGGTAGCGCACGGCGGTAAGGCTGTGAGTGGCACCGCGGTTCTAGCCGGCAATCTCAGTTTCGTCCAGAGAAATGAAGCTCGTGTCCTACGAGTGAGAGCAGTGGGCAGCGCACAGAGTGTCGCATCCGACGGAGTGGGCGCCCAGTCTGGAGCAGAGACCCCGGAGACCATGCAAACGGATACGCAGCCGTTGCGTGACAGCGCGCGCGATTCATTGCGCCCTCTCCGCGATACGATCCCTTCACCGCGATAGCCTTCTGCTTTGAGGTGGCACGACCGGCGCGGCTCATTGCCGCCGAGAACTACTGACTCGCGTCGCCGGGAAGCTGTCTCGTCACCGGCAGCGGTAGTTTCGACAGTCGATCCTTGAAGGCATGAAATTCCGGGGAATCGATCAGAAAGCGTTTGCCATGGGCTTCCGGCAATGTCGCTATCAACTGCTTTGCGCGCGCGATGCGCGTTTCTTCGAGTGGGTGTGATGCAAACCATCCTTCGACTATGGTTGGCTGGTACTCACGCTCCTTGAGCAGCACGTCGAAGAGATCTGGGATTCCCCGCGGGTCGTAGCCGGCACGGCTCACGTTCACAACTGCCTCGGAATCCGCCTGCAGCTCGTCGGCCCGGCTGTATCGGGCGAAGAGCGCCGAGCCGCCGACCTGCACGGCGACCTGGGTGAGGCCACTCTGGCAAATACTGGTCAGCGTGCACACCACGGCCAACGCGCCATTTGCCTTCTCTTGCTTTTCCATCTGCTTCACTGAATGGCGCTCTACGACGTGTCCGATCTCGTGGCCGAGTGTGCCGGTCAGCTCGTCGAGTCGATCGGCGCTTTCGATGAGGCCGCGATTGACGTAAACGAACCCGCCCGGAAGCGCGAACGCGTTAACCTGTTTCGTGTTGACGACATAAAAGTGCCAGTCAAGATCCGCCCTGCTGGTCTTCTTCGCGATCGATTCGCCCAGGTTCTGGATGTAGTCGCTGACTGCAGGGTCGGTGACCATCGGCAGTTGGGCGTTGATCTCTTCCGCGTTCTGTCGTCCCAGCGCGACTTCCTGGTCCTGAGAGACGGAACAGCCTGTGAGGAGGAGCGCTGTCGCGAATAGGGTGCGGCGATGAATCATTTTGCTGTATAAATGGTAGATTCAGTGAGGGCGCAAGACATGTTCCGCCCGGGCCTCCCGAACTCCTCAAACGAGGACTGACGTGCGCTTCATCAGAACCCTCCTCGCTCAGTCATCTTGGCGAACCGCGATCATGGTGCTGCTGGCGGCGACCATGCTGGTGCCGGTGCTGGTGGGGAGCGGATTCTTCTTTCCTTACGTCGTGCCGCGGAACCTGTACTTCCGGGCTCTTGTCGAGACGGGCACCGCGGTCCTGGTTGTCGCGTTGTGCTTCGGACGCAAACGGCTCGATCTGCGCGGTGAGCCAATCTTCTGGGCGCTGGTCGCGTTTCTCACCGCGGCAGCGCTCTCCGCGCTTTTCTCGCCGGCGCGGATGCACAGCTTCTTCGGCGACTTCGAGCGCATGGGCGGGGTTTGGGCGTGGCTGCACCTCGTTCTTTTCTTTCTCCTTCTCCGCACACTGCGCGACGAGGATTGGCCGTGGATTCTCAACGCGGCGCTGTCGGTGAGCCTGTTCGTCAGCGTCAACGTCATCTCTCAGCACGGACAGTTGGCGGCGACCGCGACTTCCGACGCGATTGTCTCGGGCAACTCGGGGACGGTGGGGAACGGCGGACTTCTGGCTGCCTATCTGCTGATGAACCTGGCGCTCGCTGCGTATCTCGCGTGTACGAGCGTTCGCTACCGTTTGCTTTACATCTTGACCGCCGGCGTGAATTTCCTGGCGTTGATCTACGCCGAGAACAGGAGCACGGTGATCGGGGTCGTTCTGGGAGCAATCGTCGGCGGAGTCATTTTCGCAACCATCAGTACGAAGGCCCGGAAGAAATGGCTGGCGCCCGCGCTGGCGGCGGCCGCCGCGATTCTGGTCGCCGGAGCCGCGGCTACTATCAGAGCTTTTCCCGACGGTGCGATCACCCGCCATGTTCCGACGGTGATCCAGCGGCTCGCACTCACCAATCCCGCCGGATCTGACGAATCACGCACCATGCAGTGGCGAGCGGCGATCGCTGGATTCAAGGATCGACCGCTGCTCGGATACGGGCCGGAGAATCACAACATTGTCTGGAGCCGTCACTTCGATCCCAACATCTACCAGATCGATACCGACGTTTTCGATCGCACCCACAATCAGTTCCTGGAGGTTCTCGCTACCAACGGTCTCATCGGTCTGGTGGCGTTTCTCGCCATCTGGATCGCGATCGGAATGACGCTGGTGCGCGCTTATCGCGCCGGCCGCATCTCGGCGCCAGCAGTCTCGGTTCTCTGGGGGCTACAGGTCGCTTACGCGACCTATCTCGCGTTCTGGTTCGTCGATCTGAACTCGACGATGCTCTGGATAATGATCACTGCGCTGATAGCGTCGCGAGCTACGATCGGCCCGGTCATTCTCGAAGCGACGAGCCTCGATCCCCAGCCGGCCCCGGCGCGTCCGGCGTTGGCGCTCGTGGCGGCGGCCGTGCTGGTCACAGCACTGTATTTCGAGGGCTATGCCCCGCTGGTGGCCAACCGCGCGCTGGCGCGCATCGATTCTTCCGGGGATCCGATCGGAGCTGCAGCGAATGATCTGGATCTTCTGGCGCACTCCACCGCTCCCCAGACGGCCCATACGCCGTTGATAATGGCGCAGTACATCGCCCAGCTGCGACCGCGCATCGCTGCCATGCGGGCCAATCCTGGGGAGCGACGGATTCTCGACCGAGCCTTCAACGAATCATTCGCCACCTTCGCGCGCGAGATCCATCGCGACTCCCTGAACGACAGACTTTACACCCACGAAGCCGGACTGCTGAACGAGGCAGCGCAGTTTTACGGTTCAACGATTTACCGACAGCAGGCAATCGACGCCTTTCACAAGGCGATCGACCTCAGTCCGCACCGCATCGAGCCGCGGCTGGGACTCGCCGCCATCTACATGTCGGGCCACGACTATGAGCGCGCACTCGTCGTGCTCAACGACGCAGTGAAGAGCGATCCGCAGCTCGGCGAGCCGCGCTACCGACTGGCGCAGGCGTACATCGGTGCTGGCAAGAGCGATTCTGCTTTGCGGATGCTCCAGACCTCTCTCCGACTCGGCTACGTCGGGGCGCCCGAGACGTACCTGGCGATGGGCAAGCGACTGGAGTTCGCCGGCCGCAGCGGCACCGCTGCGGGTCTGTACTCCGATTATCTGGAGGCGAAGTACACCGAAGCGGTCTGGGACCGGACGGAGACGATCGACCGACCTGTTCCCCCGACCGACATCGCAGTAGCCGCGCACCTGCCGCTGCTCTACATGCGTGCGAGGGAGAGTGAGTTGGCAGTCAAGTCGGCGGCTGCGCTGTCCGCTTTCGATCCGTCGCGCACGGCCATCGTGGACCGGTTCGTTTCAGACATCGGACGCCGTCGGCGCGCCAATTGGGTGGCGAAGAGCTCGCTTCTTCCGTGCGCGACGGCGCGCTACTCGCGCTCGCGCGACTCGACGGCTTTCAACGCCTGCGGAGTTTTTCGCCGGAAGCTTTAGGCCGGTTGCGGAACCGGCGGTGCCTGTCTGACTCCGGCCCGGTGAATTCTCAGCGCCGCGATGCGGCGCCCATCCATTGCTACGACTTCCATCTCGCCGCCCGGAATTGGGATTCGGTCGCCCATTCGCGGCAGCCGTCCGAGCTTGGCGAATGCGTAGCCACCGAGAGTGGTCCAGTCACCCTCGGGAATCGGGATGCGGTAATCCGATCGAACGTCGATCAGCGACATCGATCCCGCCAGCTCCAGCACGCCATCGGTGACGATCGACTCGCGCGATGCGAAGTCGTACTCGTCGGCGATGTCGCCCACCACTTCTTCGACCAGATCCTCCATCGTCACGATGCCGGCAGTGCCGCCGTATTCGTCGAGCACGACCGCCATATGGGCGCGAGTGCGCCGGAGATCGTCCAGCACGCGCTCCGCGGGTCGGCTGTCGGGGACGTACATCGGCTCGCGGACGAAATCGGCGAGATTGAACGGCGCGTCACCCGAATGCAGCCACAGATCCTTGGCCAGAAAAACTCCGATGACGTCGTCGAGTGATTCACGGTAGACGGGGTAGCGTGAATAGCGTTCGCGACGGAGGACTTCCCAGACTTCCTGCTCCGTCGCTTCGATGTCGAGAGCGATGACGTCAGTTCGCGGCCGCATGACATCACGCGCCTTCTTGTCGTGGAAGTCGAGCACGCCCGCCAGCATCGCTCGATCTGTCTCGTTGAGCATCCCGTGAGCATGGGCCTGCATCACCAGGAACCGGATCTCTTCGGGACTGTGTCCGGAGTGGTCGCGGGTGGGCTCGATCCCAAACAACCGCAGGATGGAATTGGCGGCGCCGTTGAAGAGCCAGATGAACGGCGACATGAATCTGGAGAAAAGCATCAACGGCGTGACAACGGCGCGGGCAGTTTTTTCAGGACTGGCCAGTGCGATCGACTTTGGAGCCAACTCACCGAGCACGATATGAAAGAACGTGAGGAGGAAAAACGCGACCGGCACGGCCGCCACGTGCGTAGCCGTCGGCGAAGGGTTGAGTCCCATCGTCCGAAAGAACTGGTCGAAGAGGCCGGCAAGAACCGGCTCACCAATCCAGCCGAGGGCTAGGGATGCAATGGTGATCCCGAGCTGGGTTCCGGCGATGTAACGATCGAGATGCTGCAGCGCGGCCTGGACTGTCTTCGCACCTCGATCGCCCCTCGCGATCATTTCGTCCAGCTTGCTGCGTCTGGCCGCAACCATCGCAAACTCCGCGGCCACGAAGAACCCGTTGACAGCGACCAGTGCCAGAACTGCAATCAAACTGCTGGTCGCCAGGGTAAGGGACGGAGGGTCGGGCGCCTCCGGGACAACAAATCCAAGGACCATAAGGCTGTAATCTATATGGTAGTAGAGACTTAGATGCCTGCCGGAGCGTCTAATTGACGTCAGTCTCTAACCCAATCAATTTGAATCACTTGCTTCCGGCTGTCCCGATCACCCCGGCGATCCCCCAGCCCACGCTAGCGCTCTCCGCGCCGGCCGCTGGGGGAAGGGAGAGGGTTCTCCGAGTCCTCTACCTCGGACGCCTGTCGCTGGCTACCGGCATATTCATAGCCGCGATTGCCGTCTGGCGGCGAGCCGACAGCACCGCGACACTGCTGGCTACGCTCGCCTTCATATCGACGCTGTTCTTCACCAGCGGGTCGATGCTGTACGGCGCGCGCCGGGCAATCATCGGCGACAGCTTCTTCTACCTGCAAACGATCTTCGATCTGTTGCTGGTGACGACGGTCGTGCACGTCACCCAGGCCGGAGCGCCGTCGCAGCTGGCCCCGCTTTATATCCTGGTCATCGCCATCAGCGCGCTGCTGCTGCCACCGGCAGGCGTGCTCCTCATCGCCATGTTGGGTGACGTACTCTACTTCGCGGTGACGATCATGGACCGTGTCACTGCCTTCGATGGCCCAATCCTGGTGCAGTTGGGCATTTTCGGGATGGTCGCCCTGGGGTGCGGTTACATTGGCGCGCGGCTTCGTGCGGCGCACGCCGGCCGTGAGGAGATGGCCGCCGAGCTCGCCGCGTTCAGGCTGCGCGAGGCTGACATCGAAAGATTGCACACGAGAGCGGAACGTCTCGAAGCGGTCGCCGAGCTCAGCGCATCGCTGGCGCACGAAATCAAGAATCCGCTGGCGTCGATCAGAAGCGCGGCGGAGCTGCTGGCAAAGGTTCCGGGATCGGACGACGACACCCGGACGCTGACCAAACTCGTCCAGCGCGAGTCGGACAGACTCTCTCGGCTCCTATCTGAGTTTCTGGATTTTGCCAGAACCGGCGTCACCAGCGTGCGACGGGTCGATCTGGTGGAGATAGCGCATCACGCGGCAGCGCTGGTGGCGAATCACCCGGACAAGCCGGAAAACGTGACGATCCGCGAGCTGTTTCCTTCGACTCCACTGGTCGTCGTTGGCGATGACGATCTGCTACACCGCGCGATCTTCAATCTCCTTCTCAATGCAGTGCAGGCATCTCCCCCGGGTGGCGAAGTCCGGCTGGAAGCGGCGGAGCTCTGGCATCATCAACTCCCGGCGCAAGCCGAGCGTTTCACGCGCGGTGCAATGATGTTGCAGATCACGGATCAGGGCCGCGGAATCGCGGAGTCCATACGTGAAAGACTATTCGAACCATTCGTGACAACGAAGACGGGCGGTACCGGCCTCGGACTCTCGATCGTGCACCGCGCAGTCGAGGCGCACCACGGTTTCATTCTCGTCGACGGGAACGGCAAAGGATCGGGGACGAGGTTCACGGTGATTCTTCCCAAGCTCGGACATGAAGACGTGCGTAAATCACCACGCGCCACGGCCAAGGTCGGAGCGGCATGACCACCGCGGCGACGTCGGCCCCGACGGTTCTCGTCATCGATGACGAGATGGGCATCCTCGACGCGATTCGGATCCTTCTCAAGAACGAAGGCTTCATCCCGTACACGGCCCTGGGCGGCAAGAAAGGACTGGAGCAGATCGCCGCGCTCAAGCCGGAGCTCATAATCACCGACGTACGGATGCCCGATGTGACCGGGCTCGATATTCTGCAATCAGTCCGCGCGCACGATCCCGAGGCCGTGGTGATCCTGATGACGGCGCAGGCGAGCCTGCAATCGGCGATTGGCGCGGTAAACAACGGCGCGTTCTACTACATCCAGAAGCCGTTCAAGAACGAAGAGCTGGTGACCATCGTCCGGCGCGCGGCGGAGCACAGGAATCTGCGCCGCGAGAACAAAACGCTCAAAGCCGAAGCCAGGAAGCGGGATCGCTCGGGCAGACCGGTGGGGTCGAGCAAGACCTGGCTGGACGCGCTGCACGTCGCCGAATCGGTGGCGGGAACTGATTCGACGGTATTGCTGCAAGGAGAGTCGGGCACCGGTAAGGAAGTAGTCGCGCGGTACATCCACGATCTCTCGCCGCGCGGCACTAAGCCGTTCCTGTCGATCAATTGCGGCGCGCTGCCGGAGAGCCTGTTGGAGAGCGAGCTGTTTGGTCACGTCAAAGGTTCTTTTACGGGAGCGTCGCGCGACAAGGAGGGACTGTTTTCGGCGGCCGGTGAGGGAACCTTCTTCCTCGACGAGATCGGCGAGACAACCGCGGCCACGCAGGTCAAGCTGTTGCGGGTACTCCAGCAGCGCGAAGTCATTCCGGTGGGAGCCACCGAAGCCAAGCCCGTCAACGCGAGGGTGATCGCGGCGACGAACCGTGATCTCGAGGACGAGATCAAGCGCGGGAATTTTCGCAGCGATCTCTACTACCGGCTGAACGTGATCTCGATCGTACTGCCGCCACTGAGGAATCGTCCCGGTGACATTCCGTTGCTGTCGGAAGCCTTTTTACGACGAGCGGCTGAGAACAGCGGTGAAGCGCCGCGGAAGCTGGCGCCGGAGGCGCTGGAAGCGTTGCAGCGCTACACCTGGCCGGGCAACGTGCGTGAGCTCGAGAACGCGCTGGAGCGGGCCGTGATTCTGGCGAAAGGCGACACGATTCCGTTGTCGGCGTTGCCGGAGCGTGTCGTCGAACCGAAGTCAGACCCGCTGGTGAGCGACGCGGTGCAGGCGAATCCGACCCTCGACACCATCGAGCGCGCCTACATCATGTGGGTCCTGGAGAACGAGGGCGGCAACAAGCCGCGGACAGCCGAGGTGCTCGGAATAGACCCCTCGACCCTCTACCGGAAGCTTTCCCGGTACGGGCTTCCCACCTGATCGCCGCAACTCGCGGCACTCTTCGCAAAATACGGCGGGAATTGCGTCGGCACCGACCGACCTTCGTCCGTAACTCCTGAAATGACAAGGGGTTAGGTTTCAGCCCGGCCCTGGCTCGGGTACTGCCTTAAAAGGGGCATGCCTCGTCCTGAGGCAGCAGCAAGGAGCGCAAACCAACGCCGCTCACCCAACCATTTTTTTTGGCTCCAGGAGTCCCTAAATGCGCAGCAAGAAGGGTTTTACCCTCATTGAGCTTCTGATCGTCGTGGTCATCATCGGCATTCTTGCCGCGATCGCGATTCCGAAGTTCGCGAATACAAAGGATAAGGCGTACGTCGCCGCGATGAAGTCTGACCTTCGCAACATGGCGACCTACGAAGAGCAATACGCTGCCGACAACGGTGGCGCGTATTTCGGTGGCACCGCGACGACTGCGTCGCCTCTTCAGGGCTTTAGTCCCTCGCAGAACGTTACGGTTGTCGTCACGAACGTTGCCGGCCCGCCGCCGTCGTGGAGCGCGACCGCTACGCACTCGCAGTCTGCGAAGACCTGCGATATGACTAACGGCGTGATTACCTGCGCCTAAATAAAGACCGTGATGCAAACGGGGGAGTGGTGAAAGCCACTCCCCCTTTTTTTTGGCATCGATTTGATGGCAGATGCGTCGGTCGCATGACGCGACCCGTGCGCGTTAATGGATTATGCGACAATGCGCACGAGGCCACCGGCTACCGGGCGAGACGGATACACGCTGCTGGAGTTGATCGTTGCGCTCCTTCTCTTTGCCGTCGGCGGCCTGGCGCTCGCGGGCACCAGTGCGGTGATGGGCCGAGCTCTGAATGGCGATGCAGTTCGCGAACGGGCGGCGCGGATCGCAGCCAGGCAAATCGAGATCCTTGTCGCAGCCTGCGCTGGCGCAATGAGCGGCCACCAGAGTTTGCCGCAGATTGAATCGGCCTGGTCGGTCTCGCGCCCTGACTCGAATTGTGTCAGCATCATCGAGACTGTCACCTACGCTACATCCAACGGGCAGCGCACTGACTCCTATCGAGTGCTCAGGAGCTGTCTCTGATGCGCCCGGAGCGTCACGGCTTCTCTCTGCTGGAGCTGGTGGTCGTGCTGGTGATGCTCGGCCTGGTCGGCTCCACTATCGGATCGCTCCTGCTCCGGCAGCAGCGGTTTTACCGCGCCGCCAGCGAGCTACTGTACGCGCGCGAAGGAGTGCGCGACGCGCTGGAAGTTCTCGCTACCGACATTCGCGGCATCGCTGTCGCCGACACGGTGCGCCTCCTCGCGGACTCGGCCATCGAAGTGTTCTCCGGGATCGGCAGCTCCGTCGTTTGTGAGCGTACCAGCGACACGGAGCTCGGACTGCCACGCAATTTTGGGTCGGGCAACACGCTGACTTCACTGCTCACCGACCCGGACTCGGGCGACCTGGCGCTCGTTTACCGTGACTCCGCTTTGGACGGGACCAACTGGGAGCGACATCGGATCACCGGCTTTGCGACGCGGACAGCGGCCGCCACTTGTCCGGGGTTTCACCTGACGCTGGCGGCTCCTTTGAGCAGCGACATTCACACTGGTGCGCCGGTTCGGTTCATCAGGCGGGGCAGGTACAGTCTTTATCGGGCGTCAGACGGCGAATGGTATCTCGGATACCGGCACTGCAACGCCCTCGGCATATCGGCGTGCGGATCGATACAACCATTGAGCGGGCCTTATCGCGCTTACAGCTCCGATGCGGGTGTGACCGGGCTTCTCTTCGAGTACTTCGACGCCCGCGGGGAGCGTCTGACTGCCGCTTCTTCGCCGTTGGAACTGGCGCGTGTTGACGTCACCACCCGTGCGGCGAGCAGGCAAAGAATAATCGTCGAACAGAACGCCACTAACCCTGGCGATTCGGGCACTGTGTCGATCGCGATCAGAAACCGCGCGCCGTGACCCGGAGAAAAGGATTTGCGGTGGTCGCCGCTCTTCTGGCGTTGCTCCTTATCGCCGCGCTCATCGCCAGCGTTTTTTTCGCGGCGTCGGAGGAGACGAAGATCAGCGGTGCGTCCAGTGCAAAGGAGGCAGCGCTGTCGGCGGCGGAGTCAGCGATCGAGCTCACCATGCGGGGTTGGGCCAGCTCAATCGGGGACTCGATAAGCGTCGGCGGCGGTCGGTTGTCGACGGTCGATGGATTTGGGGTGCCGGTCGGTGTCTATGTCACCCGCCTCGACTCGACGCTCTACGCGATAGTTGCGGAAGTCAGCTCCGTACCGTCTCGATTGTCGGCAAGCAGACGCATCGGTGCGATCGTGAGAGTGCATTCCGCGCCCGATCATTCGATAACAATCGACCGAGTGCCTGAACGATGGTGGTCGGAGCTCTTCTGAGACGATGGTAGCCCATCGTTACTTTCCCGCCAATTGAATCGTGTCTTAGTTCGAACGACTGGTGACGGACCAAAGGAGGCATCAGTGCCACGAGGTTGGTCTCCACGCAAGTGCAAGCAATCAGGGTTCTTGGGTTGTCACGCCTTTAGACCGTAACAATGCGGCGCGCGCCCTGGTAAAACCCGCTTCTTTTTCATTGAAAGGGCCGCGATGGGGTTATTTGGCCGGAAGAAGACTACCGTAGGGCTCGACATCGGATCAGGCCTCGTCAAGGTCGCCGTCGTCGATCACTCGAAGTCTACACCAGAACTGGTCAAGGTTGCGATCACTCCACTTCCCGATGACGCCATCGTGGAAGGCGAAGTGATGGATCCGCATCTGGTCTCCGATGTCATTCGCACGACGATTGAGGCCGTCGACGCCAACATCAAGGCGGTAGTTGCCGCCGTTGGTGGGCGCGACGTCATCATCAAGCGCATCAAGACGGAGCGAGTCAAGGAACAGCAGGCTCGCGAGCTTATGCGTTGGGAAGCCGAGCAACACGTGCCGGATGTCGATTCCGTCGAGCTCGATTTTCAGATCCTCGAGGAGAACGGCAGCACCAGCCGAGACGAGATGAGCGTCCTCCTTGTCGCTGCCAAGCGCGATCTGGTCGAAGCCAAGCTCCGCATCCTGTCCGAAGCCGGCATCACCCCGATGTCGATGGATGTCGATGCCTTTGCGCTCCACAATGCCTTCGAGGTGAACTACCCGTCGGCGATGAGCGGCGCGGTAGGCCTCGTCAACATCGGCCATGAAGTAACCAACATCAACATTCTGGACGACGGAGTTCCGATTCTCACCCGCGATCTGCCGGTGGGAACGCGCCGTCTTCGTGAAGACCTTCAGCGTGAGCACGGGCTTTCCGCGGCCGACGCTGAAGCTCTTATAAGAGGATATGACCGGTCACCGCAGCTCGATTCGGTGATCGCGGCCCGCACCGAGGAGATTGCTACCGGCCTCGAGCGCGCCATTGCCTTCCTTTCGACGTCGCTCAAGGGCGATGGTCAGATGAAGGCGGTTTACACCTGTGGCGGCGGCTCACGCACGCCAGGTCTTACCGAATCGCTTGGGCAACGACTTAAAAAGCCGGTGGAGCTTGCGAATCCGCTCGCTACGATGTCAGTGCGCGAAGGCGCGCTGGAGTCGCTGGTGACCGACGAAGTCGCACCACTCCTGATGCTTTCCATTGGTCTCGCCCTGCGTAAGAACTGACCCCCGAGCTAAACCATGATTGAGATCAATCTTCTCCCCGGGGACGCCAAGAAGAAAAAGCGCGCCAAGGCCGTAACAGGCACGGGCCTGAAGCTCGAGTTCCATCCCGGCCGTTGGTTCGCCGGGATCACGCAGAAAATCACCGACAAGTACATGCTGGGCGCGGTGGCAGCGGCCGGAGTCTCGGGCGCTCTCATCGTGCTGCTGTTCATCGGTCAGACGGCAAAGGCGGCGCTGCTCGAGTCCCGCGAGACGAAGGCGGTCAAGGACTCTGCTCAGTACAGCGCGGTCCTCAACGCCAAGGCGCGCGCCGAAGCGACTCGTGACTCGCTGTATCAGCAGATCGCGATCATCAAGTCGATCGACGACTCGCGCTACCTCTGGTCCCATCTGATGTACGAGATCAGCAGCGCGCTGCCGCAGTACACCTGGCTGACCGAGATCACGCAGACCAGCGCGCCAAAGAGCGTCGCGATTGCCGATACATTGGCGAAGAAGAAGAGTGCGTCGGACACCACCTCCAGCGCTGCCAACGCCTCCAAATCCCCGCGTCAAATCGCGCTGGAGCGCGATCGCGCCAGGAAGGCGAGGGCTGATTCGCTGTTCGCCGATGCGAAAACGATCCAGTTCAAGATCGTCGGGCACACAGTCGACATTCAGGCGCTCACGCGCTTCATGAAATCGCTCGAAGCTTCGCCTTTCATTCAGAACGTGCAGCTGACGCGCTCGGATCTGGTGCAAGCCGAAGGCAAGGAAGTCACGGAGTTTACACTGGTGGCGGAGACACAGCCTCCGCCTCCGTTCGCAATCAAGACCGTTCCACTCGTAGTCTCGGCGGTGCATTAATGGCTATCGGCGCGAACATGACGAAGCGCGAGCAGATGCTCCTCGGCATTGGTGCCGCGGCAGTCCTGCTGCTCGGCGCGTATTGGTACTTCCTGTACAAGCCGAAGTCGGAGGAGCTGGCGACGATTCAGGCGCACGTCGACTCGCTGGACAAGAAAAACCAGCAGGCGAAGGCCGACATTGCGCAGGGCAGTCTGCAGAAACTCAAGGCCCAGTCAGTCGAATACGACCAGAGCCTGAAGGTGATGAGGCAGCTGGTACCGAGGAGCAACGAAGTTCCTGCTCTTCTCGAGGATATCTCGACAGCGGCTCGCCGCGTCGGGCTCGATCTCGCCAGTGTGGAGCCGATGCCGGTTCTCCCGGGTGAGCAGTTCGACACCTACCGCTACAAGCTGGGTGTCACCGGCGGGTATCACCCGGTCGGGCAGTTCCTCAGCAACGTCGGCTCGCTGAACCGCATCATCGCGCCGGTCACGATGGCGATCAAGCTGCATCCGGTCGCCGACAAGACCAAGGCGCGGGTGAAGAAGGGCGAATCGCTGATCGACACCGAATTCCAGGTGCAGACCTACGTCGCACGCACAACGCCATACACCCCGCCCAGCGGGGGCAAATAAATGAAGAGATTCCTGACTTTCGCTCTCGCCCTTTCGACCGCTCTCGCCGGCGTAGCCTCGGCGCAAGCGGGCGCGCAGGCGACGAGGAAGCCGAATCCGAGCACGTCGGCCAATGCGACCGCTCGACCCGTTGCGTCGCCGACGCTGTCGAACAACCCGGTGACGCGTGCGGTGCACAAGGTCGCCGCGGCAATCGGATTTGGCGATGCGCAGCCCGAGAGAGTTGCGGCGTCGGCGCCGCGCAGAACCGCGGCGGCGAATAATCCGACTGCGCAGTCGACGTCGCGCCCGGTTTCGACGACGGCGGCGAATCCAAACGCATCGCGACCTGTCTCACCAACTTCTGCAACCAAACCGGCTGCGGATCCCCGCAAGGGTGCGCTGCCACTGCCGGCACCGGCGGCTGATACGGCGCCCAAGGTGCTGATCAACCGTGAGGTATTTCAGTACGACGGTGATGGGCGACGCGATCCGTTCGTTTCGCTGCTCAACACGTCAGACCTGAAGCCTCTCCTGACCGACCTGAAACTGGTGGGTGTCGCGTACGATCCGCGTGGTCAGAACTCTGTTGCGGTTTTGCGCGATGTCACGTCTAAAGACCAGTACAAGGTCAGAGTTGGCCAGACGATTGGCAGAATGCGCGTCGCGGCCATCCAGCCGAAAGCTGTGATTTTCACGATCGAAGAGTTCGGTTACAGTCGTCAGGAGCTTCTGCCGATCGCGCCGCCCGATTCGACTAAAATGAGGCTTCGTCAATGAGCTTGTTGAAAGCGCTGCCAGCCGCGGCGCTCCTGTTTCTGCCCTCGTCGGCCGCAACCGTTCACTCACTCAGCGTAGTCCCCTCCGCGGGGAAGGCCGAGGTGGTGATCGGGGTCAACGCCGCCGTCGAAGTGCAGGACTTCACGCTCGACGCGCCCGCTCGGGTAGTTGTCGATCTGAAAGGAGCCACGCTGGACATGCGGTATCGGACCTACGACAAGGTCTCCCGCGGCGGCATAACCAACGTTCGCTATTCGCAGTTCCGCCCGAACATCGTCCGTGTCGTCATCGAGATGGACGGGAAGCACCCGTACGAAGTGAAGCGCAACGCTGGCGAGGTCCGCGTCTCGGTGACCGGCGGCAAGACCGCCGACTACACGTCGTGGTCCTCTTCCTCCAACAGGACATACGCTGCGGTTCCGACACCGACGCCGGTTCGGCCGGTCTCGACAAACGCCGATCTGGCCAGACCGTCGGTAGCAGCGACGCACCCGGCTGTGAAGCCGCCAGCTGCGAAGACGATCGCCATGACCGAAACGAAAGCGGTCGCGCAAGTCGAAACATCGAGTCCGCAGATCGACGTCCAGGATGACCCGTCACCGCCGGCCGCCGACCCGACGCCGACCAGAACGACAACGCCGTACGACAAGCCGGTCGGACTCTTCTCGCAGGTTCAGCAGTCGCAGCAGCCGCCAATCACGGTCACGTTCCAGGACACCGACATTCGCGATGTGATCGCATCGTTCGCGGCGTTCTCTGGTCGCACGATCGTCGTCGGCAAGGATGTCAGCGGCACGATCACCGCCGAAGTCAAGAATCAGCCGTGGGACGTCGCGCTGCGCGCGATCCTGCAGGGCCAGGGCTTGGCCGCGTCAGAGGATCCGGTCTCCGGCATCATCACCGTCGACAGCTACACCAACATTCTGAATCGCCAGGCGTCGGAGCCTCTGCAGACACAGCTCGTCTCGATCAACTACGCCCGCGCCAGCGCGCTGGTGCCGACGATTCAGCAGCTGCTGCAGAAGGACTGCCTCGCCAACGCCCAGATTCCTTCGAGCGGCAACGTCTCCCAGGCGAATCAGCGTCCGAACTGTGTCGCCCGCGGCCTGGTTGCGGCTGACAGCACCACCAACACGCTCATCATCACGGAGACGGCCACTCGCCTCGCCGATGTCCTGCAGTACGTGCGCAGCCTCGACGTTCGCACACCGCAGGTCGGGATCAAGGCGAAGATCATCTTCGTCAACAGAACTAACATCGAAGACATCGGGCTCTCGTACGATCTCGGTACGGGCACCGATCAGTTCTTCAGCCAGCTGGTGAAGCGTCCGGATCCCTCGACGCTCAAACCGATCGACACCAACGGTGACGGAGTTCCTGACGCGCTTGGCGGCGGCACGCCGTTCCAGGGCGACAGGATTCTGCTCGGCGGCAACGCGCTGTCGGCGATCGCCAACGCCAACGCCCGGGTCATCAATCCCGCGCTCAGCGTCGTCTTCTCGACCGCGCTCGGCAAGTTCCAGCTTACAAGCTTTCTCGACGCGCTTCAGGAAGTTCGTCTCGCCGATCTCCAGGCCGAGCCGAGCATCGTGACGCTTGACAACAGACAGGCATCGATCCAGGTCGGCCAGGAAATTCCGATCAGAGTGCTCGACGCGAATACAGCCAACCTCGGCGGCGCGACGGGCGCGAACCAGGTGCCGCGCGCGACGGTGCAGATGAAGCAGGTCGGCATCATCCTGACGGTCACGCCGCACATCACCAACAACCGCCAGATCCTGCTGCTCCTCCACGCCGAGAACTCTGACGCGCAGCTCGCGTCATCCGACGTTGGATTCATCTTCGGCAAGCAGGCAGGCGACACCCAGCTCCTCGTTGGTGACGGCGAGACCGCAGTCATCGGCGGCCTGACCGTCACTCAGACCACGCAGTCCAAGTCGGGAATTCCGATCCTCGTCGACCTGCCGCTGATCGGCAGACTGTTCGGCGAGACGCGCACCGACGACGAAAAGCGTGACCTCCTCATTCTCGTCACGCCACACATCATCGACGACGGCGCACCGATTCCTGGCGCTCCGTCCAATCCGATCCCACCAGCCACCCGCTAAAGGTGACTCGCATGCATAAAGTTCCTTTCGGCGTTCTGCGCCGCGGCCTTGTTGTAGCCG
>JBKPDS010000154.1:0-6304 GCA_046727995.1 Gemmatimonadota bacterium | reverse complement strand
AGGCGACCGAGCTGCATGCGGGCGAAGTATGTCGAAGATGCCGCGTTGCGGGTGATCTCGTCCTTCAGCCGACGGATCTCGTCATTCTCACGCTCGATGGCGGCGACCACCTTGTCGCGGTCCCAGAGGATCTTCAGCCCGAACTCGATCTTGTCCTGCATTTTATCGAGCACGTCGGTGAAGGCCTGGTAGGTCGATTTCAGAAGTTGGAGCACGTCCTTCTCGGACCTGAAGACGGTGCCGAAGGACATAGGAATCAGCGTGAACTCGCGCATCACCGTCTCGTTCACGAACTCGTGCGCCAGCACGTTCTCGCGCGTCGGGTCGTAGATGACGATCGGCGTGTCGCTGACGACCGCGGCGAGGTCGTTGTGACTCACCGTATACACGCGCGATGCGCTGCCAATGCCGATTTCACCGAACTCCCGCGAGCGGTCGTTGCGGATGATGCAGTAGACGTATTTCCCCTCCGCTGGAGCGGGCTCGATAGCTGCGCTGGCGCTTTCTGCTGCTGTCATTTGGACGGGATCAGTGGTCACCTAGCCGCTGCAATGAAAATCCAGATACCAATCGTGAACCCTATGCCAATCTTGAGGACGGTCGAAACTACGCGTCCGATCAGGGCGCCTTTTGCGACGCGAGTGGCATCACCTGCAGACGATCCACCCGTGAATTCCGCAATGAGTGCGCCGACGAACGAGCCAATAAACGCCCCAATGACGGGGCCAATGATCGGGACCGGGAATCCGACCATTGCTCCCACGATGCTACCAATAATGGCCCCCCAACCAGCGCGACGCGAGCCGCCATATCGGCGGGCGTAGCGGCCGGTCAGGGAAATGTCGAGAAGCTCTGCCACCAGGGCGAGGACGCCGACGATCACCAGGGTCACCCAACCGATGGGATCGCCCGGGACGATCAGGTTATAGGCCACCGCGCTGGCGACCATGATCCACAGCCCGGGCAAACCCAGCACGATCAGGATCAAGGATACGATCAGCGCCAGGCTCAAAAAGAACAGCGGCATCAGGCGAGTTCCTTGGCTAAAGCAGAAAGGAGGACGCTCGCTTCCGCAGCGCCCTTCCCCGTGAGTGCATTGGAAGTATCGCGCCGCGTATGTATGCGCGCGAGCGTAGCGAGCCGCCCTCGGCTGAGCGTCACTGCTGCGATACCCCGGTCCGCAAACGGGATGTTGTCGGCGAGAATCCCCGGAATCAGTCGAGTCACGCGGAGTCGCGCGGCGATACTATCTGCGACTCTACGCGCTGACCCGGTGAGCTGTTCGGGCTTCGTCCCTGTGTACATGCACCGCCATTTGCCGGCGTCGTCGACGGTGTCGCAGTTCAGTATCCTGAGTTCCTTCGGGGCGGAAATCGCCCACGCTCGTGCTCCGGCGAGACCGAGCTCCTCACCGCTCGTAATCAGGACGCCGAGATCGCGCGGGGCTGCGGCTGACTGTGCGGTAAGAAGGACTGCGGCCACACCAGATGCATTGTCGACCGCGCCGGAAGAGTCGTTGCGCACGTAACACGCGAGGCCGGGCAGCGCGGCAATTATCGTCACGACCTGGACTGCCGGCCAAAGCCGGCTGATCCAATGCGCGCCGAGGAGCGAAAGCAGCAGCAGCGCAAAAGTGAGGATCAGAATTCCGGCAAGAGCAGTGGAGCCCGCAATGCGAATCAGCATCGGCACTGTTTGCGACTTCGAATCGAGATGAGCGACCAGCCAGACCAATGGCGCGCCGCGTTTCGCCTCGAGGTTGACCGAACTGGCTCTCCGAGCGGGAAAATTCGTAATCCACCGCCGTTTGGCGTATGCGTCCACAAGGATCAGCGCCGCGATGAGCACTCCGCCGACGATGATTGCGAGTAGTGGACTCTTCTCCATCGCCGTACGGGCGACGATGAGAATTGTTGCAGCCTGCAGAGCGGAAGAAAGCGGCGCGCCCCACCGCCCGGGCCACTGCGAGTAGTCGAAGGAGCGCTGGCGGCACTCGAAGCCGGCGCTCGCCAGCTCCCGCTGGCACAAGTCGCGAGCGCTGCTCTCTTCCGCACTTCCCGCAAACCTCGGCTGCTCGCACAGGCGATCGATGAGGACCTTTGCACGTTGTACGAGCTCGACGTCAGGCATTCGCGGGGCTAGGTGAGTCCCATCTTTTGCTTGACTTCCTTCATCGTGCCGCTGGCAACGGACCGCGCATGCTCGGCGCCGGCGGCGAGATCCTTTTTCATTTTTGCCGGATTGGCCGCGATCTCACGCGCTCGGGCGCGGATCGGCACCAGCTCCTTCTCCATCGACTCGTGCAGAACCTTCTTGCAGTCGATGCAGCCCCAGCCGGCGGTCCTGCACTGCACGGCCACGTGCTCGACGGTGGCCGCCGGACTGAACGCCTTGTGCAAATGGTAGATGTTGCAGACTTCCGGCGTGCCTGGATCACTCCGTCTCACCCGCTTCGGATCCGTCACCGCCGGCTTCAGCTTCTCCCAAATGGATTTTGGATCTTCGAGAAGATCGACGGTATTGCCGAGGGACTTCGACATTTTTGCCTGGCCATCGAGACCCATGATGCGGCGCGCAGGCGTGAGCAGACCCTTGGGCTCCGGGAAAAAACCGCTGGTGTCGAAGCGCGTGTTCCACTTTCGGGCGATCTCTCGCGACAGCTCCAGGTGTTGCAGCTGATCTTCGCCGACCGGCACGAGCTCGGCGCGATACAACAGGATGTCCGCCGCCTGCAGTACCGGATAATTCAGGATGCCCGCTGGTACGCTCTCCTCGCGGCTTGCTTTCTCCTTGAACTGTGTCTGACGCTCGAGCTCGCCGAGCGGCGTCAGCGTGTTGAATATCCACGCCAGCTCGGTATGTTCCGGGACCATCGATTGCACGAACAGCGTGCATTTCGCCGGATCCAATCCGGCAGCGAGCAGTCCCAGCGCCATGTCGGCGACGCGAGCACGCAGATCGTCGGGCTCGTATGGAACCGTAATGGCGTGGTAGTCCACGATACAGAAAAACGATTCGTATTTGTGCTGCAGCTCAACCCAGTTTTTCACGGCACCGAGGTAGTTTCCGATGTGCAGGGCGCCGGAGGGCTGAATGCCGCTGAAGATGCGGGACATTGCGCGTAATTAAAGAGCGAGAGATAGGAGTTGCAAGGAATTCAGCCGACAGCCAGCAGCGATGACTACTTGCTCGACGTATCTCTCGAGGCTGCGCGCCGCGGCGCAGAGGTCATTCGCGATGCAACCGCCCAGCGAGACAAGCTCGTTTGGGAGACAAAAGGGCGTTCCGATTTCGTCAGCGAGGTCGACAAAGCATCTGAGCGCGAGATAGACGGCATCATCAAACGCCGGCTGCCCGAGGCAACCGTGTTGGGCGAAGAGCTGTCGCCGACGGCGATCGCCAGCAAGGGAATCGTCGTCATCGCCGATCCCCTCGACGGCACCACCAACTTTCTCCACGGCTATCCAGAGTATTCGGTCTCGATCGCGATCGCGCGCAACGGGATCCTTTGCGCGGGCGTCGTCCTGAATGTCGCGCGCGGTGACGAGTTTACGGCAACCAGGGGCGGCGGCGCATTTCTGAACGGGAAGAAAATCCGCGTATCCAATCTCAGAGAGCCCGGCCGCGCTTTGATCGGTACCGGCTTCCCATTCAAGGACATCGAGAAGTTGCCGCGCTACCTCGAGCAATTCAGTTTGGTGATGCGCGGTACCGCTGGGGTCCGCCGCGCCGGTTCGGCTGCCCTCGACCTCTCGAATGTTGCCTGTGGACGTTTTGACGCGTTCTGGGAACTGATACTGGCGCCGTGGGACGTTGCCGCCGGAATCCTGATGGTGCGTGAAGCGGGCGGAATTGTCACCGATCTGGATGGAAATCAGGCGGAGTTGGCGGCAGGCTCGTTCGTCGCCGGCAATCCGGCTATGCACGCCTGGCTGTTGCAGACCGTCAGGCGGGCCAACATGAGCAAAGGAAAGACTGCGTGAAGCTGGTCGAGTGTGTACCGAACTTTTCCGAGGGGCGTCGTCCCGAAGTCGTCAGCGCGATACGCGACGCCATCGCGTCGGTCGATGGCGTGTCCGTGCTCGATGTCTCGTCGGATGCATCGCACAATCGGTCCGTCATCACCTTCATCGCGCCGGTAGAGTCGGCGGTCGATGCGGCGTTCGCCGGCATCAAGGCCGCGGCGGAGCGAATCGACCTGTGTCAGCACACGGGCGAGCACCCGCGAATTGGAGCGACCGATGTCGTGCCCTTCATTCCGCTCGAAGGCTCGACGATGGAAGACTGCATCGCGCTCGCGCGTACGCTCGGCGAAAGAGTCGGGCGCGAGCTCAAGATTCCCGTTTATCTCTATGAGCGCGCTGCGACGACGCCGGCGCGAGAGAATCTTGCTGACGTTCGCCGTGGAGAATTCGAGGGCTTGCGCGAGGAGCTCGGCAAGAACCCGGTGCGGAAACCCGATTTCGGCCCGGACAAAATTCATCCAACCTGCGGCGCGACCGCAATCGGCGCTCGCCCGTTTCTGGTTGCCTACAACATCTACCTCGGACCGGCATCGAACCTTCAGATCGCCAAGAACGTCGCCAAAGCGGTTCGTGGATCCTCAGGCGGCTTCAAGTACGTGAAAGGGCTCGGCCTCGAGGTAGACGGGCAGGCGCAAGTCTCGATGAATCTGGTCGACACGGAGAAAACCCCGCTTCACCACGCCTTCGATTTCGTGAAGATGCGCGCCGAAGCCGAAGGAGCGCAGGTTACCTGGAGCGAGATCGTCGGACTGGTGCCGGAGAAAGTCCTTTTTGATACCGCCGTCAGTCACCTGCAGCTGATGCAATTCACGCCGGCTCAGGTTCTCGAGCGGAAGGTGCGCGAAGCGGTCAGCGGGGGCGAAAGCGTGAGCGGGTTCATCTCCACTGTCGCGTCCTCGAACCCGGTTCCCGGTGGCGGCAGTGTCGCCGCTCACGCCGGCGCACTCGGCGCGGCGCTGGCGCAGATGGTTGCCGGACTCACCATCGGCAAAAAGAAATACGCTGCCGTCGATGCTGAAATGAAGGAGGCTGCGCTGAAGGCGGCTGGCCTCGGCAATCAGCTCGCCGCGCTCGTCAAGCGCGATGCCGACGCTTACGCTCAGGTTTCCGAAGCCTATAAGCTCCCAAAGGAGCCGGCAGACGCAGCTGCACGGCGCAGCGAAGCAGTCACGGGTGCGCTGCTGAAGGCGGCCGAAGTTCCGCTCGAGACCGCACGTGCCGCAGTAGACGTTGCGCAGCTGGCTGCGCTAGTCGCCGAAAAGGGCAACACCAACGCAGTAACCGATGCTGGAGTCGCCGCGCTACTCGCGAGCGCCGCCGCTAAAGGTGCGGCGTACAACGTGCGGGTGAATGTCCAGGCGCTGGAAGACAAGTCGAAGGGTCAATCGCTGGCGCGTGAAGCGGAGCAACTGGCGAAGAAGGCCGCCGAGCTCGCGGATCGAACCACTGCCATCGTCGAGCGCGCCCTTTCTAGCTAGCCGCGCCGAGGACATGATGCTGATAAGAAGTCGGGGAATGGCGGGGACGTTGGCGGTGTTGGTGGCAGGCGTCGCAACAGCACAGGCAACTCCCACCTCACGGTTGGTCGGAACGTGGGAAGCAATCACCCGATCCGCCGGCGGCCTCGGCACGACGATCTCCTTCGGTGACGACAACTCGCTCTCCTACACCGTTGGGGCGATGGTCGAGTTCAGGTACCGTCGAGTGCGCGACAGCCTTTTCATCGTCGATCCGGAAGGACATTCGACGCCGAGTCGGATACGAATCGCGCGCGATACCCTGATCACCATTCGTGGCAACAGCGAGCAGCGCGAGACCCGCGTCGGCGCGCTGTCGCCCGGTGATTCTCTCGTCGGACTGTGGACGTACCCGCACTACACCGGCGTCGACGCTTACGAGGAATACACGCCCGCCGGCGATCTGCGTCTGAGAATTCCGATACGCACGCTCAAGGGCACCTACGCGACGCTCGGCGATTCAGCGATGCTGCATCTCCCGGGGCCAGGCGGCGGTGACCGCGCGGTTCATTTCGCGGTTGTGGCTGACACCCTTTTGCTTGTCTTTAACGGTCAGACCAATCGCTACCTGAAGGCGCGACCGCTCGGACGTTAAGCGGTCAGAACTCGCGGTCCGTTGTCGGTGATCGCGATGGTGTGCTCGAAGTGTGCCGAACGGGTGCCGTCGATGCTGACTACAGTCCAACGGTCGGGCAGCGTGCGTGTGCCAGGCTTGCCGACATTCACCATCGGCTCGATCGCTATGGTGAGGCCGGGCTGGAG
>JBKPDS010000153.1:0-18521 GCA_046727995.1 Gemmatimonadota bacterium | reverse complement strand
GGTGCTGGCCCCGGTGATCGCTCGTCAAAGCCCGATCACCATCGATCTTCTCCACATCCTCCAGCGTCCGTCGGCGCAGCACTGGCTTGGGACCGACATCCAGGGGCGCGACATGTGGTCGCGCATGGTTTACGGCGCGCGTGTCTCACTCACCGTCGGGCTGATCTCCCAGGGAATCGCGCTCGCGCTCGGCGTCACCATGGGTCTGCTCGCCGGATTCTACGGCCGCTGGGTCGACGAGGTCGTGATGCGCCTCGCCGACGTCACCCTCGCATTTCCAACCCTGCTACTGCTGATCGCGATGGTCGCGGCGCTGCAGCCGTCGGAGGCGGTGGTGTTCGCGACAATCGGCGTCGTCGGCTGGGCGGGAATGGCGCGCATCGTCCGCGGCCAGGTGCTGGTCGTCCGCCAGCTGGAGTACGTTCAGGCGATCAGGGCGCTCGGCGCCGGCGATTTTCGCATCATGGTGCAACACGTACTACCGAACGTCATTGCTCCAGTGGTAATAGCGGCCACACTTGGCGTCGCCGGAGCGATCATGGCTGAGGCTGCGCTGTCGTTCCTCGGTCTGGGTGTGCCGCCGCCGGCGCCGAGTTGGGGGTCGATGATTGCAGACGGCCGCGATCTGGATCAACTTCGACGTGCTCCATGGACATCGGTGTTCCCGGGGATGGCGATCGGCGCGGCCGTCCTGGGTTTCAATCTGCTGGGCGATGCGCTGCGAGACGCGCTCGATCCGCGGCAGGTCTACAAGGTCCCGAAGGCAGAGGAGATAAAGACCTGAGCTCGGCATCGCAGTAAGGCAATCACCTCAAAACGAGGGATGACCATGCTACTGCTCCAGACAACCACACAAGCACCTGTTCAGACCGTTCCTGTCGCCGCTCCTCCCTCCTTCACAGCCACGCTGATGCAGTCGTTCCGCGACGCGTTCTCGATGATCATGAGCGCGATTCCGCGGATACTCGGCTTCATCATCGTCGTCGCGATCGGCTGGTTTGTGTCGTCGTTGCTTGCCCGCGGAGTGGTAGGCTTGCTGCGCGCGATCCGCTTCGACGAGCTGATGCAACGCTCGGGTCTGGCCGACTTCCTCAACAAGATGGGGACCGGGCTCGATTCGGCGAGCATCGTCGCCGGATTGGTGAAGTGGCTGGTGCGCGTCGTCGTGCTGCTCGTCGCCTTCGACGTGCTCGGCTTGCCGGCAGTCTCCGACGTGATGAGGCAGCTGCTGTTGTGGCTGCCCAACCTGGTGGTGGCGATCTTCGTGCTGTTCATCGGCGGGATCGCCGCGCGAGCCTTTGCCAACATTGTGCGCGGCGCGACGGCCGAAGCGGGATTCACGAATCCGGAAACGCTGTCGAACGTGGTGCGGACCACGGTGTGGGCGTTCGCGATCGTCGTCGCCATCAATCAACTGGGGATCGCGACGAACCTGATCACGACGCTGTTCACCGGTTTCGTGGCGGCGCTGGCGATCGCCCTCGGCCTATCGTTCGGATTAGGTGGTCGCGACCTCGCATCGCGGACGCTCGAGAACTGGTACGATCAGGCGCAGGAAGCCAGACCGTCGCGGAGGAGAGCGAAGGCCGAGGAGTAGAGTGAAAGACAACTGCCTGCTGGGCGCTGACCGCTACTCTCGCTAACCGCTAACCGCTGCCCACGACCGGACAGATCTCACCGGCGCTAAGGAAACTGAAGCAGTTGCCTCGAGCGCCAAGGAGATCTGTCTAGTCGCTTGCAGCGCTAAGCGGTCAGCGCAAAAGCGGTCAGCGCCCAGCAGGTAGTTCCAGTTCTCAGCCCTTACGGAAAGTTGTAGTTCAGGACTATCCCTGCGACGGTGGCGCTCCCCAGCGTCGCCTGCGCTATCGTGCTCGACGACGGGCCGGCGTCCTGAAACGCGGCCGTGATCGAGAAAGCCGCCGTCAGCGAAGCCTGGGCACACGTGATTCCCGTGCTGCCCTGAAATCCCGTGCACGCATTCCCCGGTGCCCCGCCGCTCAGGCTCCCCGTGCCGATCGCGGCGCGCCACGAGGAGACAGTGCTGCCGTCGACGTGGAACAGATATCCGTTCACCGGTCCGTCGAAGGCACCGCTCGTCGATGTCGGGGGCTGACCTGTTCCCGATAGGGTGCCATCGACGATGATGAAGTCCGTCGGGTTCGACGGATCGTTGAACGCGATGAAATCGAACGTGCTGTACGCGCTGCCCGAGGCCTGAATCCGTCGCTGCAACCCGACTGCGTAGAAAGGCCCCGGGCCGGTCGTCGTGCTGATCGGAACGAGATCGGCTTCCGCTCCCGACCTGAGCACCAGGTTCGCCGAATCAGCCAGCCACGCAATCCCGGTATGAAGAGGCGCGATCTGGATGATCTTGTTCATTACCGCCGCCGCTTGCGTGGCATCCAGTGTCAGCGTGGCGGCGGGCCCGGTGGCGCTATCACTGCCGCAACCGAGGGCGACCAAGGACGAAGCGACCAATCCAACGGACGCACATCTAAGGCGCATAATTCCTCTCCAGCGTGGTGTCACTGGATGATATTGCGCGGGGAAGGGGCTGGGGAAGTACTAGAGATGTGGGGCGATGGCGGCGGTCGCTTTTTCCGATGTGAGAATCGGAATGACCTCGAAGTCGACGATGTCGCTCCAATTGGCCATCCACTCGTCGAGCAGCATCCGGTCGTCGCAGTCCATCACCTGAAAGCAGCGCTCGAAATCCGTCGTCACCCAGCTGGAGAGGTATCGCGCGCCGTGCGGGCACATCCTGCCTTTGTCCCTGAACCGGCGATAGACCGGTTTTGGATCACCATCGCGGTACTTCTCGATCACCATGAAGAGCATGCGTCTCGCCTCGAGCGATAGACTTTAGCGTTTGAAAGCCGTTTGATGCTTCGGCTGATACAATCCCACTTTTGCTCCGCTTGGCAGCGCGAAGCTGGTGACGATTCCCCACGGAGCTTCCTCGACCTTGGAGAAATGAACTTTTTTCTCCAATGACTTCATTGTCGACTTCAGGTCGTCGCACATGAGATATAGAGCGGCACCGGCGTGCCCATCCTCGGTTTGGGCCGGCGCCGAGCTGTGCGACGGGTGCACCGCAAATTCCGCCGGTGGCAGCGCGAAAATAGGCCAGCCTCCGCCTGCATCGACGGAATCAAGGCCGAGCGCGTCACGCAGGAACGCGCGATCCGCTTCTGCCTTCTTGCTGTAAAGGAGAAAGTGTGCGCCGAAGATCATGGACTATTTCCGAACTCGCAGCAATCCGTAATCCCGCGCTCCCTTTCTGATCAGGTGGTATCGTCCCGCCAGTGGTTTGGCGGTTGCGAGGTTCGTGTCCGCGCTCGTTCGCTGCCCATTCAGGTAGACGCCGCCCTGGTCGACGAGCCGCCTGCCCGCGCCCTTGGATGCAGTAAGCTGCAGTAGAACGAGTGCGTCGATTAGTCCCGGCGTTTCAGCTACATCGGCGAACGGTACCTCCTGACTCAAAGCCTTCAGAACTGGCTCGGCCAGCGTGGCGGGATCCGCTTTTCCGAAAAGCACCTTCGACACTTCCTCCGCTACTCGCGCCGCATCCTCGCCGTGCACGCGCGCCGTCACGTCGCGCGCCAGCGCCTGTTGGGCCTCGCGTTTCTCCGGAGCGCTTGCCATCAGCTTCTCCAGGTCCGCGATTTCGTTTCGCGGCAAGAGCGTGAAGAACCGCAAATACTTTCCCGCGTCGCGATCGTCGACGTTGATCCAGTACTGATAGAACTTGTACGGCGACGTGCGCTCGGGATCGAGCCACACCGCGCCCGACTCCGTCTTGCCGAACTTCGATCCGCTTGCGGTCGTCACCAGCGGCAGTGTGAGCGCGTGCACCGTCTTTCCTTCCACGCGCCGAATCAGCTCCATCCCCGCCGTGATGTTTCCCCACTGATCGCTGCCGCCCATCTGCAGCGTCACGCCCTCGCGCCGATACAGCTCCAGAAAATCGTACGCCTGCAGCAGCATGTAGGAGAATTCGGTGAACGAGATGCCACCCTCGAGGCGAGCCTGCACCGACTCCTTCGCCAGCATGTAATTCACGGTGAAGTGCTTGCCGACGTCGCGCATGAACTCCACTGCCTTGAGCGGACGCAGCCACGCTGCATTGTCCCGCATCCTCGCGGCGTGACTGCCCTTGAAGTCGAGGAAACGCGAGAGCTGCTTCTCGATCGCACGAGAGTTGGTGTGAATCTCGTCTTCAGAAAGCAGCTGGCGCTCAGATGTCCTGCCGCTCGGATCGCCGATCATTCCCGTTCCGCCGCCGACGAGGGCGACCGGTTTGTGACCGGCGCGTTGCAGATGCGCCAGTCCCATCACCGGCACGAGGTTCCCGATGTGCAGGCTCGACGCCGTAGGGTCAAACCCCACATACGCGCTCACCTCACCGGTTGCGAGTGCGTCCGCCAAACCGTCCGTGTGTTGGTAGACCATCCCGCGCCACGACAACTCCTCCAGTAGAGAGGGAAACGCATTTTGGCTCGTGCGTAGCTTCGTGCTCATGCGGGGAAATTAGGGACGCCCGACCGCGGTGTCACCTTCGGTGTATCACAGTTATCTTTTGACACTCCGCATGGCCTCCGCCTCCGCTTCTTCTTCCGCAACAGCCACGAACAACAAGATCCCATTCCACAAGCGTCACCCGACGCTCGTCAGAGTGGTGCTGCTTTCTCTCACGTTTCTCATCGCCATGGGCGTCGGCGGGCTCTATGGCACGTGGGCTCTCATCTGCCGCGGCAGTCAGTGCCCATCGATCGAAGTCCTCTCCGAGTACCAGCCGCACCAGACGTCGAAGCTCTATGCCATCGACGGCAGATTCATCGCCGAGCTCGGTCTGGAGAAGCGCACGCTCGTCAAAATCGACGAGATCCCAAAAATCGTGCAGGACGCGTTCGTCAGCACCGAGGACAAGCGGTTCTACCAGCACGCCGGCATCGACTGGCATCGCGCCGCCAGCGTCATCCTCCGCTCTCCGATCCACGGCTACTCGCAGGGATTTTCCACGATAACGATGCAGCTGGCGCGCAACGTCTTCCCCGAAAAAATCTCCCGCGAAAAAAGTCCGATCCGCAAAATCAAGGAAGCAAAGGTCGCGCGTCAGATCGAGGCCAAGTACGACAAGAAGAAAATTCTCGAGCTCTATCTCAATCAGATCGACCTCGGCCACGGCGCATATGGCGTGGAGACGGCATCACAGCGCTATTTCGGCAAATCCGTTCGCGATCTGAATCTCGCTGAAGCAGCGACTCTTGCCGCGCTCCCCAAAGCGCCGGCGCGCTACAATCCCGTCCGCTTTCCCGAGCGCGCGATTCAACGCCGCAACACCGTCATCGAGCTGATGCGCCAGAACGGCTACATCAACGACGCCGATGCCAGTCGGGCGAAAGCATATCCGCTCCAGCTCGCCAACAGAACCGTCGCCGGTGAGACCGCGCCCTACTTCGTCGAATGGGTACGCCAGCAGCTCGACGCTCAATTCGGCAAGCAGCTCTACGAGCAAGGCCTGAAGGTCTACACCACGCTCGATCTCGACATGCAGGACGCGGCGGAGCGTGCGCTGGAACGCCAGGCGAAAGCGATCGAGGCCGGCCGCTTCGGGCCATATCAGCACGAGACCTACGAGCACTACGTCGCCCACCGCGAAGGCGACGAAGGCAGCGGCACATCGCCATATCTGCAAAGCGCTTTCCTGGCGATGGATCCGCGCACTGGTGCCGTGCGGGCGATGATCGGCGGTCGCGATTTCGACGACTCGAAATTCAATCGCGCCGTGCAGGCGCTCCGTCAGCCCGGGTCGACGTTCAAGCCCATCGTTTATTCAGCAGCAATCCAGAACGGCCGGCCCGCGTCGTACATCGTGAACGATAGTCCGCTGGTACTGCAGGTACCGGGACAGCCGGAGTGGGCGCCGCAGAACTACGACCTGAGATTTCTCGGCGAGATTCCGCTGCGCCAATCACTCTACCTTTCGCGCAACGTGTCGACAGTCCGGCTCGGCATGGAGCTCGGCGAGCAGACGGTCGTAAACGAAGCGAGGAATTTTGGCATCACCACTTCCATTCCTCCGTACCCATCGATCCACATCGGCGCCGCCGACGTCTATCCGATCGAGCTGATCTCCGCCTACACCGCCTTCCCCAATCTCGGTGTGCGATCGACCCCGAACGCCATTCTTCGCGTCGAAAATCAGAAGGGCGAGATTCTCTGGCAGCCGACACCAACTCGCAGCCAGGTGCTGTCTCCGGAAGAAGCGTGGATCATGGTCGACATGATGAAGGACGTGATTCGTCGGGGAACGGGAGCAGGAGTCTGGGAATCGGGTTTCCACTATCCTGCTGGCGGAAAAACGGGAACCACCAACGACGGCACCAACGTCTGGTTCGTCGGTTACACCGCCGATCTCATCGCTGGAGTGTGGTACGGACTCGATCGTCCGCAGAAGATCAAGGACAACGCCCAGGGCGGTGTGCTCGCCGCGCCGGCGTGGACGGCATTCATGACCGAGGTCTACCGTCGCAAGCCGGCGCCACCTGACTGGCCGCGCCCGACGTCGATCGTCACCCGCGAGATCGACATCAGCAGCGGATTGCTGGCGACGCAGTATTGTCCGCGCAATCTCGTCACCACCGAGTTCTATATCTCCGGAACCGAGCCGACTCGCGATTGCGACAAGCACGGTCCGTTCGCCAACCCCGGCGGTGCGTATCCAGTGGACACGTTCAGCACGGTGCCATTCACGCCGGCCCGGCCCCCGAGAGATGGTGGGCAGCCGATCAATGTCACTCCTCCTTCGATCCAACCCGGTTATGAGCCGGTGCCGTCCCGCACCCAGCCTCCGCCGCGACGCATTCCGACGGTGTTCGACACATCGCGCCGCGACACGCTACTTCGTCGACCAGCGGCGACGGATACCTCGCTACATCGCGTCCCCCGTCGCGACAGCGTGAGGCGAGACACCACCAGACCGCAAACGGATACGGTTCCGGCGCCGGGTCAACCGCCGACTCCGATTCCGCGCTGATGCGCTACCACGCGCGTTGGGTGCTCCCAATCACCCAGCCGCCCATAGAGAATGGAACCGTCGTCGAGGACGACGGAAAAATCACCTACGTCGGACCGAGAGCCGGCGCTCCTTCCGGTGAAGATTACGATTTGCAGGCCGCGATCCTGCTACCGGGGCTGGTCAACACCCACACCCACCTCGAGCTCACCGCCATGCGCGGATTTCTCGAGGACCTCGACTTCGCCGACTGGATCGACAAGCTCCGCCAAAGTCGCAACGAGATTCTCGACGAGCCGAAGCTCCTCGATTCCTCAAAATTCGGAATAATCGAAGGACTCGAAGCCGGCATCACGACCTATGCCGACACCTGCTCGAGTGGCGTCGCGATGGAGGCGATGCTGACGCTCGGCGTCCGCGGAATCATGTACCAGGAGGTGTTCGCACCCGATCCCGCCAAGTGCGACGCGGCAATTCGAGATCTGGAGGAGCGGCTCGGCAAACTGGACCCGACGCAAACGGATCTGGTGCAGCTCGGAGTCTCGCCCCATGCGCCATACACGGTGTCCGATCCGCTCTACGCTGCTACGGGCCTGCTGGCGCGCCGGCGCAAGCTGCCGCTGGCGATGCACATCGCCGAGAGCGCCGCCGAGGACGACCTCGTCGTGCGCGGGGAAGGGGCCTTCGCCGCGCGCTGGCGCGGTCGCGGCATCGAGGTCTCGAAGCGCGCGCGATCTCCAATCGCGTTACTGGAACAACACGACGTTCTCCAGCCGGGCTCGCTGCTAATTCATTGCGTGCGTGTAGATGACGCCGACATTACGACCATCGCGCGACGCGGCTGCTCGGTTGCACACTGCCCGGCGTCCAACGCCAAGTTCGGACACGGCGTGGCGCCGCTCCTGCCAATGCTCGCCGCCGGAATTCCTGTCGGCATCGGCTCCGATTCGGTCGCCAGCAACAATCGCATGGACATTCTCGACGAAGCGCGTCTCGCCGTCCTCACCCATCGCGCTGCCACCCGCCGGCACGACGCTTTCGGTGCGCATCAGGCTCTCACGCTCGCCACCATCGGCGGCGCCCGCGCCCTCGGGCTCGACGATCGCATCGGATCCCTCGAAGTCGGGAAGGACGCCGATCTCGCCGCGTTCCGCATCGACATCGCTCGCACCACACCCTCCGGTGATCCTTATTCGGCCGCGATTTTTGCGCTTCCCGGCCGATCCGCCGAGCTCGTCGCCGTCCGCGGAAAGATTCTTGTTGAGAACGGGCGGAGCAAAGCGTCGGATCCATCGCTGTCGGCGCGTCTAAAAGCTACTGGTGCCGCGCTGTCGGCCTGGTCGTCTGGCCCCGCTCAGTAGCGAGTTAGCACGTCGATTGCGTATTTTTCGGTTCCTCTTCGAAGGAAGCCTGGCACAATGGCGGTAGATAACCACCACCGTATCTGGCGCGACGGTAAGTTCGTGGATTGGGAAGACGCGACTATCCATGTGATGAGTCACGTCGTGCACTATGGTTCGAGTGTCTTCGAGGGCATTCGCTGCTACGAGACGCCCAACGGGCCGGCCGTCTTTCGACTCGGCGCCCACATGCGGCGGTTCCAGGATTCCTGCCGAATTTACCGCATGCCACTCAAGTATTCGATTGAAGACCTCTCCCGGGCCGCAGTCGAGACAGTCGCAGAAAATGAGCTACCGCACTGTTACCTGCGGCCGGTTGCTATCCGGACCGGTGAGCAGATGGGAGTGCTGCCACACGATACGCCGCTCGAAGTGTTCATCATTCCGTGGACGTGGGGGACTTACCTCGGCTCGGATGCGCTGAAGAACGGCGCGGACGTCTGCGTTTCCAGCTGGAGACGCCCGGCACCCGATACGATTCCGACGATGGCCAAGGCTGGCGGGAATTATCTCGGCGGACAATTGTCCAAGATGCAGGCGCGCGTCGACAACTACGTCGAAGGCATCATGCTCGATTCCTTCGGCCACGTCTCGGAGGGAAGCGGCGAGAATCTCTTCCTGGTGAGAGACGGCAAGCTTTTCACATCGACTATTGCTGCCGGGATTTTGCACGGCGTTACGCGCGACTCGGTAATTCGCATCGCTCAGGATATGGACCTCGAGGTCGTCGAGGGGGCGATCCCACGCGAGATGCTCTACATCGCCGACGAGCTGTTCTTTACCGGCACCGCAGCGGAGATAACTCCGATTCGATCGGTCGATCGCATTCCCATCGGCAGCGGCAAGCCCGGCGTCATCACGCTGGAGATCCAGCGCGAGTACATGGGACTGGCGACCGGAACGCTGGAAGATCGGTACGGCTGGCTGACACCGGTGCCGGCACGCAAGACGATGTCGGCGACGCGCAGCAAGGTCGCGCGGGAACCTGTCGGAGACATGTCAGCGTCGGCCCTCTGAAGAGGCTGCGGCCATCAGCAGGCCGCGATCAGCCGGCCGCCGGTAGCGTTCTGTTGATCTTGCCGATAGCAGTTTGAAGGGAAATCCGGGTAACGGTGACGGGCTCGTAATCGTCGGTTAAGTAGTGCGCCAGACACCGGGTTGCCGGGTAGTAGTGTTGTACGGGTTGTATATTTTGGTGGGTTTGCCCAGGAGGAGTGCTTGATCGTTGGTTGTCTGGCACTGAATGCTTCATTTGAGCCGTTGACGATGGTCCCCCTACGCCGCGCCTTGCGGCTGGTAATCGATGGAAAGGCGGAAATCGTTGAGGCAGATTCTGATCGCGTAGTTCGCTCTGAGAAGTTGACGCTTCCGCGTCCTGCGGTAATCCGGCTCACACGCTTCATCCACGTCCCTCGCCGGTTCCGCCGCCAGGTCACCAACACTTTCCTGTTCGCGCGCGATCGCTACCGCTGCCAGTACTGCGGCCGACTTCAGATCGAGCTCAAGCCCCGCGAGTCGCTCACCCGCGACCACCTGATTCCTCTCTCACGAGGCGGCGCCAACGACTGGACCAACGTCGTCACTGCCTGCAGCCCCTGCAACACCCGCAAGGCGAACAACCTGCCGAGCGAGATCGGGATGCACCCGCTGCACGCGCCCGTCGAGCCCCACTTCGTTCATTTGAGCTGGGCGGTCCGTCGCCTGACTCCTACTCAGGCGAAATACATTCGGATCTTCTACGGCGAAGAGACCCTGCACCACCTCGAGGATCTCGAGCACCGCCACGCGCTGAACCAGCAGCACCATCATCACGGGCATCATAAGGCCAGTTAAACGGCCGTAAGTTGCAGTTAACCGACTCTACGGTCTGAAAGTCCCAGTCCTGGCCTCGTAGTGCCTCTTCTCCCCTCCAAGTAGCCGCACCACAAGAGTCCGCAGCCCTCGCCCAACCGCCGTCCCTGGGTTCTTCTTTCCGCTCACTGCTGGCTTGAGCTCTCCCCGCAACCACCGCTGCACCTCGTCGAGATCGCTCAGCGACAACGTCTCGACATCCAATAAGAGATTGTAGTATCCCCGCTGCCCCTTCTTCGGCAGCGAGATCCCCACCCGATACGGCGCCTCGATCGCGTCGTCCGCCAGATCCGCTGTCGGATACTCTCCCAGCGACTCCGCCTTGTTGTTCACGACGCGCACGACCTGATACTTCTTCCCCAGCACGTCGTACTTGAGAACGACATCCCATTCGAACGCCGCCTTGAGGTCGTCGAACCATCTGCCCGACGCCCAGCGCTCGAGGCGATAGTGCAAGCGCGCCGGGAATCCGTTCGCGAGCAGATCGCGCATCGACGCATCGGCCAGCAGACCAGCCGACGACACCGCCGGCGTAGAATCAGCCCACGCGTTCAGCGGCGGCGCCAGAACGTCGACGCGCACTTTCTGCGCGCCCGCTGGTGCAGCGAAAGTGAGTACGGCGACAAAAAGGAATCTTTCGATCCCTCGACCCTGTTGCGGCAATAGCAGTCGCTTCCCGCCTCCCGCCTCCCGCCTCCCGCCTCCCGCCATCAAAACCGCCGGCGCACTCGTAGAAACACGTTCGCCGGCTCCTTCGGACTCGACACCGCCTTGGCGGCGTACACTCCGATCAATCCGAGATCGAGTCCGAGCCCGACGTCGGTCCGGAAAGTTCCGAAGCGCGGGAAGCTGTGACTGGAGTACTGCAGCGTCCCCGATGGCTGTCCGACCAACCAGCCGCGACCAGCATCGACGAACGCCACCACCGTCGGTTCGACAGTGAATCCAATGCCGCGCAGGCGAATCGCGCGGGCATTCAGGAATTCAAACAGCGACGAGTGCAGCTCATTGCGATACTCGAGCTGACCGAGCGCCACACGCTCGCACTGTGCCGGATTGCCCGGTGGCGGCTGCCCGCCATTGCTGCACTGCGAAACGTCGACCGTGCCCGGCTCGAACTTCCGGAAATCGAAGCCGGGCACCGTGCCGATACCGCCAACCGAAAAACGTCGCTCCAGCGGCAGCTCGTCGCCGTGCAGCCAGCCGCCGAGCACCAGCCTGGCGTTGAACCACGTAGTCGGAGACAGTCGGTTGTAGCGTCGCAGATCCACCAGGCCGCGACCGTAGCTCACGCGCTGGGAGGCGAGCGCGGGTCGCGCCATTGGCGACGTCAGTCCAAGGTCCGTCGTCGAGCCCGTTCCTCGTTCGTACTCGGCGAGGATCAGCCACCCCGTCGATGGATTGTCTTCGTCGTTCCGTGTATCGATGTTCGCCCGCAATACTCCCAGGTGAAATCGACCCGCATCCACGACCGGATTCGCGCGCCATGACTTGCCGTTGCCGAACACCGAGAACACTCGGCGCGCGTCGGCCGAGCTCCATCGCTCGTCGCTCCACTCGAAAGCAAGACTGCTCCGCGCGCTCATGTTGAACGACGCCGTCGCCTTCGCGCCATGTCGATTGAAGTGATCCCTGAAATCGCGATGCCCGAACAGCGCGGCCAGCGCTGCGTCGGGATCAGGTAGCTGCCAGGTCTCGACCGGCGTCATCACGTCGTAGGTCGATGCGCCGAGCGAATAGCCTCGACCGCGTCCGACGCGCATCTCGCCGGTCACGCGGTGTCCGAGATTCTGGTCGTCCCAGTGAAAAGTGTCGGCGCTCCTGATGATCCCCATCACCGACGCGTTCAGTTCGGCAGACTTGATGCTGTCGTGGAAGACCGGACCGATCATCACCGGCAGTCCCTCCACTCGGTTGTAAGTCTTGCCGGAGGTGACGATGAGTCCGCTCTGCCGGCTCGTCCTCGACCACCAACCCGGATGCTGATCGAGAGTGTCTCGGGCCGTCGTGTCGGTGCCCTGCGCGCGTGCGGGGTGCGGAGCGGCACCCGCGACGATAACGCAGATCGACGTGATTCTGATCACTGTATGTCTCATGGCCCCGTCATACCCTCGTGGCGTTGATTCCGAGCCGCTTCATCCGCCGATAGAGATTTGGCCGGTCCGTCTGCAGTCTCCGCGCGGCATCGGCGACGTTTCCGCCCGCTTCCGCCAGCGCTCGCGCTATTACCGTGCGCTCGAAGCTGTCCAGTTTCTCGGCCAGCGATGTCGGGCCCTGCGGAACCGGTTCTCGCGCCCCGGCCACCCGCTCGCGAGCGCGCGAAGGAGTGGTAATTGGCAGATCCGTCTCCTCCTCGCGATCGACGATCAGAACGTCTTCCACCTGCTGCCCGGTGATCTCCGCGCCCGGATGCAGAATCGCCAGGCGCTCGATGATGTTCACCAGCTCGCGCACGTTGCCCGGCCACGGGTAATCGCGCAGCAGCTGTAGCGCATCACTTCTCCAGCGCGGCCTCGCCAGTCCCGTTCGCTGCAGGAACTGCTCGGAGAAATGCTCCACCAGCTCCAGGATGTCGTCGCCGCGCTCGCGCAAAGGAGGAATGGCGACCGGGATGACCTGCAGCCGGAAGAACAGATCCTCGCGGAACGTTCCTTCGCGCACGGCGCGCTGGAGATCGTGGTTGGTGGCGGAAATGATGCGGACATCCGCGCGAATGACACGATTACCGCCGACGCGCTGGATCTCCTTGGCCTCGATCGCGCGCAGCAGCTTCGCCTGGGCGTCAGGGCCGAGATCACCGACTTCGTCCAGGAACAGAGTTCCGTGATGCGCCAGCTCGAAGCGCCCGATCCGCTGTGCGGTGGCGCCGGTGAAAGAGCCCCGCTCGTGACCGAACATCTCGCTCTCGACGAGATCGCGTGGGATAGCGGCGCAATTGACGCGCACGAACGGCTTGTCGCGGCGCGGACTGGCGTCGTGGATCGCGCTGGCGACGAGCTCCTTGCCCGTTCCCGACTCTCCGGTGATGAGAACGCGCGCCTCGGTCGGGGCCACTCTCGCGATCATCTGCCGCACGGTGTTCATGGCGGCGCTGGTGCCGACCATCTGGCCGGCGAATCCAAGCTCTGCTCGCAGCGCTCGGGCGACGCGACGTGTCTGCCGCAGCTCCAGCGCCGATGAAACGGCCAGCAGTACCCCCTCCGGTGTCAGCGGCTTTTCCAGAAAATTGAACGCGCCGAGCTTGGTCGCCTTGACCGCGTCGGCGAGTCCGGCGCGACCGCTCATCATGATAACGGGAAGGTCCGGGGCGACTTCACGGAGTCTGGCCAGCGTCGCCATTCCGTCGAGCTCGCCCGGCATCATGAGATCGACGAGCGCGACGTCGGGCTCGCCCTCCCGGACCCGCGCCACCGCTTCGACTCCGCTCGGAGTCTCGGTTACCTCGTAGCCTTCACCCGCCAGCAACGCACCGACCATCCGCCGAATATTCGGCTCGTCGTCGGCGATGAGGACTATCGGCACTTATGTCGTGCGATTCTGCGCGGTAGCTGGCGGCGAGATCTGCGGCGCTTCGCTGCCCCGTCCCTCGGAGAGCAGCCTGGTCGTGAAGCGCTGTCCCTCAGAGATCCGCTCCACTTCGATTGCCACTGCATCGACGGCCTGCTCTATCCGCTCCAGGCGATGCATGACTTCAGGTGGAACGCGCGGATTCTTCGACTCCGCGTCGATCCTGCGGCCATGTGCTCGCGCCAGCGGAAATCCGATCGCGCAAATGATGACCGTTGCAAACGCCCCTAATGGGATGATTATCTCCGGTCCCATTTTACTCGTTCCTCACGGCGCCAGTTCCGCCCTTGCCCTCGGAGAGCAATTTCGTGGTGAATCGCTGGCCCTCGGAGATCCGCTCGACCTCTATCGCCACCGCTTCGATCATTTGCTCCATCCGCTCGAGGCGACTATTCACTTCGGTTGGAATTCGTGGGTTCTTCGAATCGGAATCCAGCTTGCGCGCATATGCTCGCGCCAGCGGAATGCCGATGCCCATTATGACCGCCGTGGCAAAAGCGCCCAGGGGAACAGCTACATCGGGGTTCATTTCAGTCAGTCCTCGCGGCGCCGACGCCGGCAGCGCCGTTGGCAGGTATAGTGAACTGTATCTCCGTTCCACTCCCTAACGTACTGGTGGCGTTGACGGTTCCATTGTGAGCCCAGATCGCCTGTCGGGCGATTGAGAGACCAAGACCCGTCCCGCCAGGTTTGTTCGTCACGTACGGCTCCCAGATTCTCTCCAGATTCTCAGACGCGATGCCCTTGCCGGCGTCGGCGACTGAAATCCGGACTGCATCGCTCCCACCGAGTTTTGCCTGTTTTGCCGAAACGGTGATGCGACCGTGCTCGGGCGATGCGTCCACGGCATTCAGCAACACATTGCTCAGCGCGCCGGCGAGCGCGCCGTTGTGACCGAACACCCGCGGAAGATTCTCGTCTATCTGCAGATCGAGAGCAATGCCCGGCGGCACGCAGCTGCGCGCGGTGTACCGAACCAGCTCCCCGATATCCACTTCCGATGGCGGACCTTCCGGCAGCCGTCCGAACTCGGCGAAGCTCTTTGCCATGCGATCGAGACGATCGGATTCCACCTCGATTACCTCGACATCTTCCTGCAGCGCGGGCGGCGCCTGTCCACGCAGACGCGCCAGCGCGAATCGAATCGGCGTCAATGGATTCTTGATCTCGTGCGCGACGCGCCGCGCGGTCTCCCTGAACGCGTGCAAGCGTTCGGCCTCAACAGCCTGCTGCCGGCCGTGTTCCAGCTCCGAGACCATCTCCCGCATGCTACGGCGCAGCGTCTCGAATTCGGGCGCGCCGCGCACCCGGCTCGTGGTCACCTCGATCATCGGGCCTTCGTCGCCATTCTTTCGCCCCTTCGACACGATCGTCGGCTCCGGTGGCGGCGGAAGCGGTTCACCGTGGCCGATCAAGTCCGTCCATCGCACCAGCTCGTCGAGTGGACGACTCAATTGCCGGCTCAAATGTCCGGCGACACGAGACGCCGCCCCCGTCAGAATCAACAGCGCCAGCACGCCGGCAATGGCGATCACCCTCACCGTTCGCTCGGCGAGGAAGGCGTAACGGCGCGCCTGTTCGACTGACGTTCTCAGCTCGCGTTCGTGCGCGTCGACGGCGCGCCGTTGCGATGCCGTGAGGGGTGCCTGGCGCGCCGCTGCGATCGCTCGCTCGCCGCTGGCGGCGACGCTGTCCCACGCCGCTTGTCCGGTAACGAACGGCAGGACAGTGCTGACCGTTCCGCTCCACAACAAGGTGAGCACGAGGGCAGGGACGATCGCAAACAGCGACAGGATAAGCACCAGTCGCGTGCGGAAACGCAGTTGATTCATGGGGGTTTGGGTATAAATTATACCCCTACGGCGCGACTTCGAGGATCCGGCGACCGGTCAACTGATGGTTGACTCGCTCGCATGGACCTGAAGACGCACCGCCTGCGGCGAACGTCGCAGGGACTATACGGCGTGCAGCCGTCGCGGCAACAAGAAAAGCATCGCAGGCACGCAGCCTCGCACAGGAAATTCCACAAAAAATGAGTTCCAGACCGCATCGGTCCGCGCCATCGGGCGCGCACCGGCATGTCGCCCCAGTACACCGCGGGTCGCAGCCAATCGCCCCGGTGTACCGCGGGCCGCAGGCAATGTCCCAATCAGCATTAGCAAGTTCCCACGCACCAAACGCCGCCCTTCTGATTGACTTCGACAACGTCACGATGGGCATTCGCTCCGACCTCCAGACGGAGCTGAAAAACCTCCTCTCCTCCGACATCGTCAAAGGCAAAGTCTCAGTACAGCGCGCGTACGCAGACTGGCGACGCTATCCGCAGTACATCGTTCCGCTGTCGGAGTCGTCGATCGACCTGATCTTCGCGCCCGCCTACGGATCGGCGAAGAAAAACGCCACCGATATTCGCCTCGCCATCGATGCCCTCGAGCTCGTATTCACTCGCCCGGAGATTGGAACTTTCATCCTTCTTTCGGGCGATTCTGATTTCTCCAGCCTCGTCATCAAGCTCAAGGAATACGCGAAGTACGTCATCGGCGTCGGCATCCGCGAGTCTTCGAGTGACCTGCTCGTCCAGAATTGCGACGAGTATTACAGTTACAACGCCCTCGCCGGCCTGGTGAAGTCAGGCGAGGAAGAAGTCGTGAAGAAGGACCCGTATGAGCTCGTTACCGAAGCGATCGAGCGCATGCTGCGCAACAAGGACGTCATGCGCGCCGATCGTTTGAAGCAGGTGATGCAGCAGATCGACTCTTCGTTCGACGAGAAGAACCTCGGGATGTCGAAGTTCTCGCGCTTCGTCACCGAAGCCGCGCACCGCGGACTGCTCACCCTCACCAAGCTGGAGAACGGTCAGTTCGAGGTCGGCCCGCCACGGGCTGGGGCTGCTCAGGCGCTGCCGGCCGGTCAGGGCGCTGTTGAAGCGCATGCTCCGCGACAGCCTTCGGCGGAAGAAGCCGAGCCGGCGGAGAGATCGCGTCGCAGCCGCCGCGGCGGCAGGGGACGCGATCGGGAAGGCCGCGGACATCGGCAGCCCGCGGCTGCGGCTCTGCACCCTGAAGTAGCGAAGCCCGCGCCGCACGAACAAGTGCGCGAGGCAACTTCATCTGCCGGTGACGATATCGGCTCCAGCGGACTGCGTCTCAGACGCGAAGAGGCGTTTGATCTCGTTCGCCGGGCAGTCGGGTCCAACGGCGGCGCGCCGATTCGCGCCAGCCAGGCACGTGCAACCGCGCGCGAGCTGCTCGGACGCGATAGCGAAAGCCTGAGCGAGCGAAACTTCATCCGCATTCTGCAGGATGCGCACGATGCGGACATCGTCGATCTGCGTCGCCGCGGCGATGACTACGAAGTAGCGCCCGCCGCACCGGCAACTCCGGTGAGCGATCAGCTAACGATCGCTGAAGTCCCACGAGTCGTGACCCCGACGCCGGCGTCGCCGACCGGGATGGGCGCGCGTGGCGCACCGCCCGCACGCGGACGTGGCCGTGGTCCGATCGGCGCTCGCGTTGGCATCGTCCCGCCCGATTTGCTCTCGGTGGGCGTCGTGGAAACGTCGAGGCCCGCCCCCGAGCCGGTCATTTCCGAGTCCGTTCCGAATCTTCCGCTGACTGGCGAAGACGCGCTCTCGGTCGCCGAAGCACCCGCGCGACCAGCTCGCAAGCGCCCCACCCGGGCTCGCAAATCTGCCGCCGCGACCGGGGAAGAAGGCGACAAGCCGGCTGCCAAACGCGCTCGCAAGAGCCGCAGCAAGACCACTAGCGAGTAGTGGCGGAAGTGCGGGCGCGGCGGGGACGGATCCTCCCGCGCAGCTTCTACGATCGCGAGACCGAAGTCGTCGCGCGCGACATGCTCGGCACCATTCTCGAGTGTGAAACCGACGACGGTGTCGCCAGCGGGATCATTGTCGAGACGGAAGCCTACCTCGGCGAGCACGACCTTGCTTGTCACGCGGCAGTCGGACGGACGGCGCGCACCGAGCACCTCTACGGGCCGCCCGGCATCTCCTACGTTTACTTCATCTACGGGATGTACTGGTGCTTCAACGCCGTCACTCGCGAGGAAGGACAGCCGAGCGCGGTGCTGGTGCGCGCGCTGGAGCCGCTGGATGGCGTGACCTTGATGCACCGCCGCCGCCCGCGCATCAATAACGACGTCGATCTTACCAATGGGCCGGGGAAGCTGTGCACCGCGCTGGGAATTACGGGGGCGCACACTGGAAAGTCGCTGCAGCGGAAGCCGCTGGTGATTCGCGAAGGGGCCTCGATTAACGACTCGCAGGTCGAAGTGACGCCACGTGTTGGGATTACGAAGTCCGCGGATTGGCCGCTAAGATGGATCATACGCGGAAATCGATTTGTATCGCGTGGCAGGCCATCTTGATAATGACTCCGAGCTGCGAGCAAACGAATCACTCCGAGCTGCGATCTAATTTCGAAATACGAGCTAGCTCGGAAATGCGGGCCGACTGCGAACTGATTGCGAGCTTGCTTCGAACCAGCGCGAACTGGAATGGCGGCTAGTTCGGAGCTCGCAGTTTAGCTCGCACTTCGCAACCAGATCGCAGCTCGCACTGATCCGTTGGCTCGCAGCTCGCAGTCTTTAAAAAAAAACGGCCCCCAGTTCGGGGCCGTAACCATTGACCGGGTGCGCCGAGAGCTGCTAATCCCTGTCTCTTATAC
>JBKPDS010000152.1:0-5776 GCA_046727995.1 Gemmatimonadota bacterium | reverse complement strand
TCAGTCTGGTGCAGGTGCTGGTTCCGCAGACCTATGCGCAAAAGCAAATCATGCAACCGGGCTTGCCGTGGTGGGATGCAGACATAGCAATCGCCAACGAGTACCTGGATGGCGTAGTGGGCCCCCTGGCCGCGGCAGGATTGTCGGTTACCACGGAAGTCCTTCTGAGTGAGGACATCGTGGGCGGCATCCTCGATTTCGCGGCGCGAACCCAGGCAAACCTCATCGCGATCGCGACGAGCGGCGCCGGCGGGATGGGTCGGTTTGTCTTCGGGACGGTAGCGGACGAGATCACGCGCAAGTCACCGATATCGCTACTGGTTTTTCATCCCCGACAAAAGAAGATTAACAAGACGAGCGGGGTGGACTCTGCCGTCCAGATCCTGGCGGACGTTTAACGGTGTACGTGGCGGAGGCAGCCGTGGAAAAAGACCGGGGCCGAGACCAAAGTTCTCCGGAGACGGAAAGCGGAAGTCCCTTTCCGCCTCCGCGAAAAGGCGACGTGACTTTTCGCGATTTGTCCCGCGACGAAATCGAAGCAATGCTACTCCGTAACAAGGTCGGACGCCTGGCCTTTTCCTTCCACGATCGCGTCGATATTCAGCCGATTCATTACGTCTATGAGCGCGGTTGGCTCTACGGCCGGACGTCGGAAGGGGAAAAAATTGCTGCGCTGACCCACAACCAGTGGGTGGCGTTCGAGGTCGACGAAGTGAACGACGTGTTCGACTGGCGAAGCATCGTCATTCACGGAAGCTTCTGGATTCTCCATCCACTCGGCAGTCCGCGCGCCGAAGAGCTATGGGCGAAGGCCGCCGAGCTCGTGACCCGGATCGTGCCCGGCACACTAACTGAGCACGATCCGGTGGCATTCCGGCAAACGCTTTTCCGCATTGCGATCAGCGATGTCCGGGGTCGCGAGGCGAAGATGAAACGCCTCGGGCGCTCGACGCCCTGAGCGTATCGACATCGCCAGGCACGGCACAGGGAAAATCAGCTATGCCTGAAGGGCGCCAGCAGAATCGCTTACGGGCAGCGTGAACGACGCGGCCGTGCCCCGGCCCAGTTCGCTCTCGATCCAAATCCGGCCGCCGTGCGTCTCCACAATTCCTTTGGCAATCGCGAGACCCAATCCGGCACCCTGCCGATCGGTGCGCGATGATTGCCAGTACCGATCGAATACTTTCGGAACCTGCTCCGGGGCGATCCCGCTGCCGCTATCGAGCACCGAGATGACGACGCTGTCGGTATCCCGGCGTGCCACCACCACGATTTTCGATCCCGATGGCGAAAACTTGATCGCGTTTCCAACCAGGTTGGAAAGGGTCTGCTGAATTCTCTCCCGGTCAGCCAGGACTTTGGGAAGTCCGGTTTCGATTTGGAGATCGAGGGCGATATCTTTCGCCTCGACCAACGGGCGCAATGTCTGGAGCGCGTCAGTAAGAAGTGTCGAGGGCTCGACCGCAACCGGTGCTATGGCCAGCCGCCCGGAATCGAGGCGGTTGACGTCCAGCAGATCCCGAATCAGCGCATCCATTTGCTCGGCAGCCTGGGAAATCAGCTCGATGTTTTGCTTTGCCTCCTGACTGTCCGGAGATTCACTGAGTAGTGCGCGACTGAGCATTTTCACCGCGGCGACCGGGTTTCTCAGGTCGTGAGATACCACACCAACCATCTCGTCTCGCGCGCGCAAGCTGGCGCGAACGGTATCGTGCAGGCGAGCGTTGTCCAAAGCGAGCGCGGTTAGGCGGGCGAGATCCTCGACGAAAGCGAGGTCGTCGCCGTCGAATCCCGGCTTGGCGCGGAAGAGGCACAGCGCTCCTATCAATTGCTCGCGGGCGACCAACGGCAGAAAGAGCGCCGATTGCGGGTTCATCGCTCGGACTGCCGTCAGGTAAGCGGGCACGGTGCTGGTCTCGAGCAGCCGATGCGTGGCGTTGGACGGTATCAGCACCGGCGAGCGCTTCTCCAGAATTTCTACCAGCGGGTGTCCTTTGGGTGGGAATCTGGGGCCGGCCAAACCGATCTCGTCCATGATCTCTTCGACCGCTGGATCGATGTGCGCGGTCGCGCCAACCTGGAAACCAGCGGAGACTCTGTTTTCCAGAATGCAACCGTCGGCAATGGCGGGAACCGCCAGTCGCGCGACCTGTGTCAATGTCTCCGTCGATCCGAACGAAGCGGCTAGCTTTTCACCGGCTTCGGCCAGGAACCGTTCGCGCTGCTCGAATCGCTTGCGGACGGACACGTCACGTAGCACCACGGCGTAGACGACCTCTCCATCTTCGTGGTGGACCTGAGAGATCGCAGCTTCGGCGGGGAACTCCTCGCCGTTCTTCCTCAGTCCGGCGATCTCGCGGCGTTCACCCATCCGTCTCGCCGTCACTCCCGAACGGCCGAACTCGGCGACCTGGCGAGCGTGGTTGGCGCGATAGCGCTCCGGAATGAGAGTCTCGATGCGCTCGCCGACTATCTCTTCCGGCTTGTAGCCGAAGATGGCCTCTGCACCCTTGTTGAAGAATGTGACCCTCTGGAAAGCATCCATGCAGATCACGGCGTCAGCCGCGATCTCCACGATCTCTGCCAGGATGGCCTGGGGTATCGGATCTGTCATTTATGTCAGCTTATCCCCTACAAAGACTACGTCTTTTCACCGAGAACAATCCTCCAACTCATGACAGAGGCGATTCTTGGTAAATCGTACCTTGAGCAGAACTTCGAGGCACTCAGCCGCGAATCGATAACATGAGCCAAGGATCAAATTAAGTATGTCCGTCACACTGTTGAGTAAAAAGGGCTCGCGCCGTGACTTCCTGCGTAATACTGCAGCAACCGCCTTAGCCACAAGCGCAATTGCCGCCTGCGCAGTTGATAAGTCGGGAGCGCAGACGAGCAAGCGTAGTGAGGAAGATCATAGCGGAGGCACGACGGCCCCCAATCCGGCGCCGCTCTCGCCGACCGCTGCCGCCGAGGCAATGGACAAAATGCACGAGGCGGGGATCAAAGCCTTTCCCGCCAAGACTGCTGGCAAGGGGAACCAGCTGCTTCAGCCAAGAATTCAAAATGGCGTCAAAATCTATGAGCTGACGGCAAAGAAGATCCGGTGGGAAACCGCGCCTGGCCAGACTGTCGAGGCGTGGGCCTACAACGAGCAGATTCCGGGTCCCCAGATCCGCGTTCGTGAAGGTGATCGCGTCCGCGTCACGCTCAAGAACGAGCTGACCGAGTCCACAGCTATCCACTTCCACGGACTGGAAGTGCCGAACGATCAGGACGGCGTTCCATTCGTCACTCAGCCGCCGATCAAGCCCGGTCAGACCTACAGCTACGAGTTCACGGTTCCAAACGCCGGGTCACACATGTACCACTCGCACCACAATGCGGCTACCCAGGTCGGTCTCGGATTGCTGGGCGCATTCATCGTCGAGCCAAAGAATCCATTGCCGATCGAGCAAGCTGACGTTGATTATGTGTTGGTGCTGAACGACGGCGCGCACGGCTACACCTTCAACGGCAAGAGCTTTCCTGCCACCGAGCCGGTCGTGGCCAAGAAAGGGCAGCGGCTCCGCCTCCGCTTTATGAATGAAGGCATGATGATTCACCCCATGCATCTTCACGGCATGCACATGACTGTGATTGCCAAAGATGGCTGGCCCCAGCCGGCGCCCTGGAAATGCGATACGCTCAACGTCGCACCTGGTGAGCGCTGGGACGTGATCGTCAATTGCAACAATCCGGGGACGTGGGCATTCCACTGCCACATACTGCCGCACGCTGAATCCGATCATGGGATGTTCGGCATGGTTACCGCCCTTATAGTCAAGTGATTTGCATATGAAGAAGAATCGGCACGTACAAGGACCCAGGCTCAGTGCCTCGCTACAAACCAAGCCGCGGATTCCGCCGTGGCTGGCACCGTTTCTCGGGATTCCGCTCGAGCTCAAGCTGCTCGGCGCCAACTCGATCATTCTTGCCGTTGCAGTCCTGGTGCTGTTCGGGCCGGTTCACCTCAATCCGGGTCGGATCTCAGATTTGTCGGTAGTCGTGGGCGCGCTGGTCGTCGGTGCCCTCGCCAATTTTGGCCTGATGAAGCTCGCGCTGCGGCCGATCAACACTCTGGAACGCGTCGCCCGCCGGGTTTCTGGAGGACGGCTCTCCGAACGCGTCCCCACCTCTGTTTTTGCGGATCGCGAGTTGACCCAGCTTTCGAACACGATCAATCGCATGCTCGACACGCTCGCCGCGAGCCGGGAACGCATGCGCAAGCTGGGCGCCGAAGTAGTATTCGCCGAGGAGCGCCAGCGGGCGCAGATCGCTCGCGAGCTCCACGAGTCGGTTGGTCAGACCCTCGCTGCAGCGAGCTTTCAGGTAGCCGCCGCCGCCCATGAGGTCGGGAATCGCGAGGTGTCAGAGCGGCTTGCAGAAGTCCGTGAGCTTTTGCGAACGGGAATCGAGGAAATCCGCAATGTGTCGCGAACATTGCATCCGCGAGTCACGACTGACCTCGGCTTGCCCAGCGCGCTCGAGGCTCTGGGAGACGCCACGCGGCAGCGGTCGCTCATCGATGTCGATGTCAACGTAGACGTATCCGGCGTAGTCATTCCGCCCGCGGTTGCGGCTACACTTTACAGAGTCGCGCAGGAAGCGTTACGAAACGTGGAGAGGCACGCGGACGCGGGCCGGGCCACGTTGACGCTTCATGCCCGGCCCGGATACGTCCAGCTGGAGATAAGCGACGATGGTCGTGGATTCGAAGGCCCACTGGAAAAGAAACTGACGAAGACCGGGTTTGCAGCGATGCGAGAGCGTCTCTCACTTGCCGGCGGCGAGCTACATATTGATACTGCCAGGGACAAGGGCACCCGCATTACGGCGTGGGTGGGAATGGACACGGAGGCAGCTTGAGCGGTGACGTGATCAATGTTGTTCTTGTCGACGACCACGCAGTCGTCCGCGCCGGCCTGAAAGCGGTGCTTGGGAGCGCGAAAGACATCAAGGTGATAGGCGAAGGATCCACCGGCAAAGATGCGATTTCGCTGGCCGAGCGGCTCGACCCGGACGTCATCGTGATGGATCTGTCGATGGGCGAGATGGACGGCGCCGAGGCGACCAAAGCGCTCGTTGAGAATAAAGCACGGGCGAAGGTGCTCATCCTCACCATGCACGCCGAGGATTCGTATCTGGTGCCGCTGCTCGAGGCTGGAGCGAGCGGCTATCTCGTCAAGAGCGCGGCCGACCGGGAATTGATCGATGCCGTACGAGCGGTCGCACACGGTGATGTTTACATGCAGCCATCCGCCGCCCGGGCCCTCGCTCAGCGCATTCAGCGGAAGGCCGAGCACGCCGACGAACGTAGCAAATTCGAGAAGCTTACTGAGCGTGAGCGGAACGTTTTGAAGTTCGTCGCCCGTGGCTACAGTGCGCCCGAAATCGGTGAGAAACTCTTCATCAGCCCGAAAACGGTCGATACCTACAAGCAGCGCATCAACGAGAAGCTGGGGTTAACTCACCGCAGCGATTACGTCGATTTTGCGCTGAAGATCGGACTGCTGGCCGAGTAGCTCCCCATCGCTGAGTCGGCGTCGCGCAAGAAAGTCATCGCCACTTCGCGCAAAGCTTCCGTGAGTCCCAGCAGGTGATCGGACTCGCCCCGGTCGGCAAAGGGGTTCATGACTGTTGCCCGCAACACCGTTAGTCCCTCGCGGCCGTCCGTCCGAAACAAACCTGCATCATTCCCCAACTGCGACAGTAACGGTCCGATGACTCCGTCGTAGAT
>JBKPDS010000151.1:0-20550 GCA_046727995.1 Gemmatimonadota bacterium | reverse complement strand
AGGCGAATTTGAACAACCTGGTGTCGAGTTTCCCCAACGGGGTGCAGAGCGTGCAGGGTCTCACCAACAGGCTGCAGGGCCTGATCACCTGGGGACTGCCGCTCGATTTCTACACGACTTACCGCGAGCGTCTGTCGGTAGTGACGCCAGCCGATGTGCAGAAGGTCGCGACGAGCAAACTCACTCCCGAGAATCTGGTGGTCGTGGTAGCAGGCGACCTGTCCAAGATCGAGGCGCCGATTCGGGCAAGAAATTTCGGCAGCGTCGAGGTGTGGGATCCGAACGGAGTGAAGGTTCGGTAAAGCGGGAGGCGAGAGGCAGGAAGTGGGAAGAAAGGCTGAATGGTTAGTTACCTGTCGTTCTCTGCACTCTTATCCTTCGCTCGCCTTTATCTTCATCTCCGCATGCGCCTCCCGCCTCCCGCCTCTCGCCTCCCGCCTCCCCCATCATGAAAACGGTCATCATCACCCGACCGGGCGGCCCTGAGGTTCTGGAGATTCAGGAGCGGCCAATCCCGGAGCCGGGGTTTGGTCAGATTCGCGTGCGCGTCCAAGCGTCGGCACTCAATCGCGCCGATCTGCTGCAGCGCATGGGCAACTACCCCGTCCCGCCCGGATATCCGGCCGACATCGCCGGCATGGAGTACGTCGGCGACGTCGATGCGCTTGGCGAAGGCTCGATGTTGTGGAAGGTCGGCGACCGGGTGATGGGCATCATCGGTGGGGCAGGCCACGCCGAGTATTTGTGCGTGCACGAGCGTGAGGCGATGCCGGCGCCGAGGACGACATCGACCGAAGAAGCGGCGGCGATTCCGGAGGCGTTCCTCACCGCCCACGATGCGCTATTCAACCGGCTCCACGTGTGCACCGGAGAGACGGTCCTGATCCACGCCGTTGGTAGCGGAGTCGGGACGGCGGCGCTTCAAGTCGCCAAGGTTGCCGGTGCCCGTGTCATTGGGACTGCCCGTTCGCCCGACAAGCTATCCCGCGCCAAACAACTCGGCCTCGACACCGGCATTGATTCTTCCGGCGGAGATTGGCCGGTCAAGCTGGAGACGGCAGTCGGGGAGCGGCGGGTGAATGCAATCGTTGACCTCGTTGGCGGCAATTACCTCGACGGAAACCTGCGTGTGCTCGCACTCAAAGGGCGAATCGTGGTGGTCGGACTTACCGCTGGAGCAATGACCCAGATCAACATGGGCGCACTGTTGCGCTACCGCCTTACGATCGTGGGGACGACTCTTCGCGCGCGACCCCTGGAGGAGAAGATCGCGCTGGCGAGAGAGTTCGCCGAGCGGGGCGTACCGCTGTTCGAGTCGGGTGCGCTGAAGCCGGTTGTCGATCGCGTCTTTTCGTTCGATCAGATTCGCGACGCGCACAAGCTGATGGAATCCAACGCGACGTTCGGAAAGATCGTGCTGCGGTGGTGAGGCAGCTGAATGAAGACGCGCTACCGGTCAGCCGTACCTGTTGCCCGCCTCCCGCTTCCCGCCTCCCGCCTCCCGCTCTAACTCTTCCCCTTCCGCCTGCGGCTGCGCCGATCCTGGACCAGAATCGCGAACACCATCCAGAGTCCCAACACGGCGGCGATCACGAAGCCCAACATCGCCAGCTGTCTCTGATAAGCCATCAACAATCCGCTGGCGACCAGTAATCCGCTGAGCACCAGCCCGGTGAAGATGCGGTTAGCGACCTTTTCGAGGCCGAGGAGCAGGGATCCGAGCTGAGGTGCCTCGACGCGGACCGCAAAGTCGTTCGCCACCAGCTTCTGGGTGATGAGGTCGATGCGATGCGGCAGGGCGCGCACCAGATCGGAGGTCTCCGCGGCCATCTGGAACAACCGGCGCGGCGAGAACTCCCGCTGCGCGCGCTTGTTGGCGATCTCGGCGGTGTACTCGCGGATCGACTGCGTCGGATTGAAGCTCGGATCCAGGGCGCGACTCACCCCGTCGAGATTGAACAGTGCTTTCGCCAGCAGCGTCAGCTCCGACGGAAGCTTCAGCCCGGCGCGAAACGCGACGGCGATCATCTCGTACAGCACGACGGCGAACGGAGTTTCCTCCACCGTCTGGTCGGCGTGCTTGGCGATCAGAGCGGAGACGTCACGCACGTAGGCGCGCCGATCGAATTCTTCTGGCGCCCGACCCATCTCCATCAGCGTCTCCGCCGCAGAATCCCCGTTGTTCTCCGCGATTGCCATCAGCAAGCGTACAACGTGATCGCGCATCGCGGTGGTCAGGTGCGCCGTCATTCCAAAATCGATGAGCGCGAGCCTCGGATCGTCGCGCGGAGCGGCCTCCATCGCTGCCGCCCTCGCTTCATTCTCCGACTGCACCAGCGCCGTCGCGCCCGGTCTGACTTTCTCGCGTCGGTCTTCCGCCACCGCTTCGGCCGGTGTGCGCGGATTTTCTCGTCCCGGCAGAACGATGAAGACGTTTCCCGGGTGCGGATCGGCGTGGAAATGGCCGCTGTCGGTGATTTGCTGCAGGTAGGCCTGCGCGAATTCCTCGGCCAGGATGCCGAAGTCGTATTCGATGCGACTGATCGGTGGAATGTCGCCGATCTTCACGCCGCGAATGCGCTCGGTGGTGAGGACCCGGTGCGTCGTGTACGCGTCGATCACGCGAGGAATCAGGATATGCGGAAAAGTCGCCAGCACCTTTCTGAACTGCGCCGCATTTCGCGCCTCGGTGCGGTAATCGAGCTCGTCGGCGAGGGCGCGCTCGACCTGTTGCACGACACCGACGAGATCGACGCGAGCTCCCGCCGAGGTGTGCTCGGTCAGAAAAGTTGCCAGCTCGCGGAAGTACTCGAGGTCCTCGGCGAGCTGCTCCCGCAGGTTTGGCCGCTGAACCTTGACGACGACGTCGCGTCCGTCGCGCAGTACTGCCGCGTGAACCTGGCCAAGGCTGGCGCTCCCCAACGGCTCCGTCTCGAAGGACTCGAAGAGCTTGGAGATCCGAGCCTTGAGCTCCTCCTCGATGGTTTTCTCGACGTCCTCGAACGACATCGGCGGAACATCGTCCTGCAGGTGCACGAGCTCCTCGATGTAGGTCTTGGGCAGCAGATCCGGGCGCGTCGAGAGAACCTGGCCGAGCTTGATGTACGCTGGTCCGAGCTCGACCAGCCGCTCGCGGAAGGCGGTTGCCTTTACCTTCGTATCACCTTCAACCGTCGCCAGATCGTCGAGCCCGTCACCATTCAGACTGAGAAGCCCCTGGCGGTTGGCAAAGTCACGCAGCCCGTAATTCGTGAAGAGCCTGACCGTCGAGACCAGGCGCGGAAGATGCTTTGGCGACAGGATCATGCCTGTGAGGGGGGCAGAATCTATGCCCGCCGCCAAGTGGCTCCATCTCACGTGACCTTAGATATTTATGCATGCCAAAGAAGCTGTCGCGCGCAACCGACCGTAAGGCGGCCAGAAAAAAGCGCTTGCCGGCTCGTTCGGGGCGGGTGCCCATCACTCGCGTTAGCAAGCCGTGGGGTTACGAGACGATCTGGGCTCATTCGGAGCGCTACACCGGCAAGATCATTCACATCAACGCCGGTCACGAGCTGTCGGTGCAGTATCACAACAAGAAGGATGAGACCGTCTATCTGCTCTCCGGCCAGATCATCTACCGCGTCCAGCGCAATGGAGATGAAGTGCTGGATGATGTGCGTCTCCAGGTCGGCGAGTCGTTCAGAGTCATTCCCGGAACGATTCACCAGATGGTCGCCGTGACTGATTGCGAAGTGCTGGAGGTATCGACGCCCGAAGTCAACGACATCGTGCGCTTGAGCGACAAGTACGGTCGCGAGGGGACAACGGCTCCATGAAAGTCATCATTCCACTGGCGGGGAAGGGAACGCGACTGCGCCCCCACACGCACATCACTCCCAAGCCGATGCTGAAGGTCGCTGGCAAGCCGGTGATGTCGTACGTACTCGACGAGCTTAGGAAGCTCGGCAACGTCGAGCAGGTGATCTACATCACCGGCCACCTCAAGGAGAAAGTGGAGGAGTACGCGCGCGCAGAGCTGGATGTGCCGTCTGTCTTCATCGAGCAGAAAATTCAGGACGGCACGGCGGGGGCGATCGCCCTTGCCCGCGATTACGTCGACCAGCCGGTGCTGATCATTTTCGTCGACACGATCTTCGACGCCGATCTTACCAAGGTGAAGAGTGTCGACGCCGATGGAATCATCTGGGTCAAGGAGGTAGAAGACTACCAGCGGTTCGGCGTGGTGGTGACGGACGAGGACGGCAACATGACCAAGATCGTCGAGAAGCCGAAGACCCCGATATCGCGTCGCGCCAACATCGGCTTGTACTACGTGCGCAACTGGAAGCTGCTGTTCGAGGGAATCGACTGGGTGCTGAAGCAGCCGAAAAATCAGGGCGAGTATTTCCTCACCGATGCATTCCAGTACATGATCGAGAAGGGGGCCAAAATCCGCGTCATCGACGTCGCCGGCTGGTTCGACGCCGGCAAGATCGAGACGATGCTGGAGACGAACGAGGCGATGCTGACGCGCGGGCGCGCGCGGCGACCGAAGAGCGTCGGCGATTCGACGATCATCGATCCCGTTTATATCGAAGAGAACGTCACCCTGCGAAAGTCGAAAATCGGCCCGAATGTCTCCATCGGCGCGGGGAGCGTCCTCGATGGTTCGGAGGTCTCCAACTCCATCGTCGGCTCGAATGCCAAGATCACCAAGTCGGTATTGAAGAACTCGCTCGTCGGCGACGACACGGTGATCGAGGGAGTAAAGGGAGAGCTCACCGTCGGTGACCATTCCGAGGTGCACGCATCGTAGGCGGCACCCAAAAGCGTTCCAGGCTGGGACGCAACGTCATCGGGTTGGGCCTGGTAAGTCTCTTCACCGATGTCTCCACCGAGATGATCTATCCGCTGCTCCCGATTTTCCTGGCGGGAGTGCTTGGTGCGAACGCGAGCTTCATTGGAGCAATCGAAGGAGCGGCCGAGACCACCGCATCGCTGCTCAAGCTTCTGAGCGGATGGTGGTCGGATAAAGTTGCCACTAGAAAGCCGTTCGTTGTCGTCGGTTACCTCATCGCATCCATTGTGCGACCGTTCACGGCGGCGACGCATAACGCCACCCAGGTCCTCGGAATTCGGGTCACCGACCGCATCGGCAAGGGGCTTCGCACTTCGCCGCGCGATGCGTTGCTCGCTGATTCAGCGGCCCCTGAGTCGCGCGGACTCGCCTACGGCTTCCACGCCGCCGCTGACAATACTGGGGCGGTGCTGGGACCCCTCGTTGCATTTCTGCTGCTCAAACTCCACGGCGTCGGCGTGTTGGATACGAGCCGTCACCTGTCCGGCCACGATGAGCACGCCATCAGGAACGTCTTCTGGTTGTCGGCGATTCCCGCCGCGATTGCGATGCTGATTCTCGTCTTCGTCGTGCGCGATGTAAAACGGAGCGATGAGAAATCGAAGTCCACCGAGACCCTCGGTGAAGGCAGCAAGCTGAGTCGGCGCTTCTGGGGCTACCTCGCCGTGGTGTTGCTCTTCACCCTCGGCAATTCGACCGACGCCTTCCTGCTGCTGCGCGCAAATCAGTTGGGCGTTCCCGTCGCTTTGGCGCCCATTCTGTGGGCGGTGCTCAACTTCGTGAAAGCGGCGACGGGCACTTACGGTGGCCAGCTCTCAGACAGAGTTGGGCGCAAGCCGCTGATCGTGGGCGGCTGGCTTCTCTACGCCGCTGTCTACTTCGCTTTCGGGTGGGCGGGCGCGCCGTGGCAGGCGTGGGCGCTGTTCGCCGTGTACGGGATCTTTTACGGCATGACCGAAGGCAGTGAGAAGGCGCTGGTGGCGGACATAGTCCCCAGAATTCGCCGCGGTGCCGCTTTCGGCTGGTACAACCTTGCCATTGGACTAGGCGCGCTGCCGGCGTCGCTCATCTTCGGCTGGATTTGGGATCGATCCGGTGCGCCCAGCGCGTTCGTCTTCGGCGCCTCGCTCGCGCTCGTCGCCGCAATTTTCATGGCGATCGTCGCCCCGGCATCGCGACTAAGCGAGGCGAAGTGATCTCGTAAGCGGTTCGCGGGTTACAGCCGATCCTCCAGCAGCAGGTAGTGTGTGCGCGTTCATCAACCGCACCACTCGCCGAGGAGGATTTATGAAACACACACATGGCGAAGGAGCTCTTGTTCTGGCGTTGCTCACGGCGTTTGCAGCTTGTGCCGATCCCGCGAGTCGCACCGTCGCACCCTCCTCCTCGAGAGAGATTGTTTCGGAGCCTGCCTCCGCGCCGGCGCAGAGCGGGGAACGTGTCGCGCTGACAAAGATCGCGCGGCTGGTGGCGGTGGCGATGGATAACGAGCCGGCCCGACAGCGTCTCAAGCGCGACATGCGTGCGGCACCGTTCCGCGAGCACAAGCTGGAGCTCAAATCCTACCTGCAGTCAAGCGATGGACGACCATTGCTCGAGCGAATGGCTGCGCAGAGCGGGGGAGTGAGCGCCGTCTTCGGAACGCTGGCCCAGATTCGACCGCTCGAGTTCTACATGCCTGTGGCGAAGCATCGCGAGTCTTGGACGGGAAAGGCAGACGTGCTCATCGTCTCGCAGCTCGATGAATGGACCCCGATCGTTGCTTTCGACGAAGCCGGGAAGGAGATAACGCTGGATAGGAATGTCGCCCCAGTTCAGCCGGCGCTTTCCATCGTTCCGGTCGAGACCCGATTCGATCAACCGATGCCTGCCTCTACCTCGAGAAACGTGCGCGACCAGAACGGCAACGCCATCGGGACGCTCGAGCCAATGCAGCTCAGGTCGTCGAGCCTGATCGCTTGCGACGTAGAGTGCGGCGGCGATGGTAGCGGTGGCGGCAGCGTCGGCACCGGCGGCTCCTCGGGAACGATTCCGCCCGGAATCTATCTGGAGTTCTCGCGAATTCTCGATGCCAAGGAGCCGTGGTTCCGCGGCGACCCTGAAATCGAGGTGCACATCCAGGGTCCGTACATGGGAAACGCGCCGACCTACGCCGAGGACCTCTCGTGTTCAGGCGAGCACGCCTACGATGCGAGAAAAGTCTTCGATCAGAACGGTGCGTTCTGGGAAGGACAAGTGCTGCTGTTCTCCGAGGATGAAGTGCTGGCATTTGCCAGCAGGTTCAAGGACGGATTTCACGTCATGTTCTGGGAGGACGACAATCAACCCTGCGTGTTGAAGCTCGACACCAATACGCTCGCGGAGTTGGTGAGGTCGACTGCGGCAGCATTCGGAACCGTAGCGATCAAGCTGGTTCCGGGGGCGCCGTGGGGGCTCGTCGCCGGCGCCTTCCTGGGGACGCTTTTCTCCAATGCCGGCGCGTGGCTGACCACCAACGACGACTTTATTGGTGCGGCCGTCGATGAAGTCAGCGCCGGTTACTACTATCCCGACAATACCCACGTGATCATGGACGGCACGACCTTCAACGGCCGCGCGACAATCGTCTACCACCATTAAACGGAGGCCGCGATGACCGTCTCATTCACGAGGTGTCTTCTGGCGGTGTTAGCCATCATGACGGCGACGCTGCAGTTAACGGCGCAGGACAAAGCCTATGACGAGCAGGCGTTGCGCGTCGATCTTGGTCCGGGAACCCTGAGAATTGTGCGAGGTCTGAGAGACTCGGTCGTACTCAAGATCGGCGGCCTGAGATCGGCGGATCTCTCTGGAGTTGTTTCGACTTCGTCCAACGCGGTTGCGAACGCGCGAATGTTCGAAAAGAACTACCGGCCTGGGGTTTGGTTTACCGGACTCGGTATCGCCCTGATGGGTGTGGGGATCGGAGTCTCGCGCATGGATGTCGACCAGCCGATTGCTTCCGCCATCACCATCACCGGCATCGGGCTCGTCGCTTATGGCGCATCGAAGCTGGATATGGCGTATCGTGGACTTTCGAAAGCCATATGGTGGTACAACCGCGATCTGAGAAAGTAGTTGAACTGATGTGATCCTCGGGTTGCTCAAATCGTCCGTAGGAAAATGGTTTGAGCGATCACCGAGGATAAATGAATTCGAGAATTTTCTGGGCGCTTTTGGCAAGCGCCTCACTTTCTGGAGTCAGTGCGCAGGCGCAGGCGAGCGGTCACCCAGCGGCACCGGTGGCAACCACCGCTACCTCAACGGGACCCACGGCTCCCGTCAGTCGACTCCAACCGACACTGGACTCGGCGCGAGCCTACAGTGATCAAGCGCTGAGGTTCGAATCGAGTTGGGGTAGCGCCAACATCATTCGCGGCGCAGAAGGGCCGGTCGTTGGCACTGTCGGCTGGTTTCGAGATTTCGATGTCGCGAAGCTCGTCGAGTCGTCGCCAAAAGCTGTCGTCGAGGCCAGGCATTTTCAGAGCATGAATTTCCGCGGCTCGCTGGTGAGCAGTATCGGCGCGGCAACTGTCGCTATTGGAATCGTGGTTACGGCCAACAGCTCCAACAACGCGGCGAGTCCGATTCTGATCATCGGCGGTGCCGGCGCCATCGGCTGGGGGCTGCAGCACATCAACTCCGGCTACGCGGCGCTGTCGAAGGCGTTGTGGTGGTACAACAGAGACCTCACGCGCTAGCCAGTCTGATTCTTCTCCAGCGGCGGTAGACCATCCAACCGGCCACACCAACCAGGCCGAGCGGGATCACTACGCCGAGCGATGCGATAGCGAGGGCGATTAGAGCGACGGAGTTTCGCCACGCCCGCCGAACGGCTTCCGCAATCGGATTCTTGCCCGGGGTGTTGCCGATGATCGGGGCTGGCTCGTGCACGGTGATCGTGAGCGTGCTGGTCGCGACCCTAGTGGCGAGATAGCGCAGCCTTCCCTCGTAGCGCTCGATCTCTTCGCGCACGCGGGCCAGTTCGCGCTCGACGCGCAGGACCTCGTCCAGCTTGCCGGTTCGATTGGCGAGAAGAGCGATCAATCTTTCTTCGAGGCGCCGGGCGTTGGCGACGCGCGCGGTTACATCTACGTACTCCTCGCCGACATCCTGGGCCTGCGAATTCACCGTCTCGACTTTACCGATCGTCGACAACGAGCTCACCGCCTCGTCGTATTTTGCGGACGGCACCTTCACTTCGAGTGTCGCCTGGCGGATCTGATCGCGTCCGCCGCTGATCGACGAGTTCGTTATATAGCCGCCGACCTGTGCGGCGAGCTGTCGAATCTTGAGAATGGCGGGATCGACTTTTTCGACCTCGACGAACGCCTGCCCGGTGCGGATCATCATCGTGGTCGCGACCACGGAAGCATTCACGTTTTGCAGCGGATCGCCGGACGATGCTGATGGCGAGCTGGTCTCGTCCGACTCGGTGGCGTCGATGGCGCGCGCCTGGCTGAGCGGCGTTGCGCCTGCGATTCCAAGCGCACGTCCGCTCACTGCGGCGGGAGCGGCTGCCGCGCTCGCCTTCATTTCACCGAACGTTCCGGCTACGGTTCCCGCGGGCGCATTGGCCGTGCTTGAAGTGGATGGCTCTTCGCGACAGGCGCTGAGGGCGACTGCGCAAAGGATCAGAAGTGTCGTCCCTTTCATTGGTGACTCGGTTGAGGTCTCAAGTGAGACGCCAGCCGATTCACCTTTTGCACATCAGCGGCCTTCGCTCCTAGCCGCCCACCCTTAGCCCCTAGCTGCCCTTTAGCAGCACTTCGATCCGGCGCGGTTGTACCGATCGTTCATTCGAGTATGGCGGAACTCCGTTTCGCTCATCACGCGATCGCCGGGATGCGCCGTGCGCATGTGGGTGAGGTAACGCTCATAATCGGGAACGCCGAGCACTGCCCGGAGGACCGAGGCGGTGCGCGAAAAGATGCTGGCGATGTAGTTGATCATTTATTGGATGTGCGAGCCGGCAGGTATCGCTCGAACAACTCGAAGATGCGGCGGTACTCATCCGCCCATGACGAGGGTCGCACGAAGGCGTGATCCTCGACGGGGTACGCCGCAAGCTCCCAGCGCGTCTTGCCTAGCTCGATGAATCTTTGGGTGAGCCTGACGATATCCTGAAAGTGGACGTTGGTGTCTGACATCCCGTGCGCCATCAGCAACGGGTCCTGCAGACCTTCAGCAAAGTAGATAGGAGACGACTGACGGTAGGCCAGAGTATCGTTCTGCGGCAGGTTCAGGATATTGGAAGTATAGCCCTGATTGTAGTGGGCCCAGTCGGTCACGCTCCGCAGCGCGGCGCCGGCCCCGAAATGGGGTGATTCCGTAAATAAAGCCATTAATGTGATGAACCCGCCGTAGCTGCCGCCGTAGATCCCGATTCGCTTGGGATCGACATGGATCGTCTGCACCAGGTACTTCGAGGCATCCACCTGGTCCTGCAGATCCCGCCCGCCCATGTGTCGGTAGATCGCCGTCCGCCAATCGCGCCCATAACCATCCGAGCCTCGATAGTCCAAATCCAGAACCGTGTAACCCTTTGACGCGAGGAATTGATTGAACATGTACTCGCGCGGATACTCAGACCAGAAATTGCCGACGTTGTGCAGATACCCGGCGCCGTGCACGAATATCACCGCCGCGCCATTGGGCTCCGCTTTCATGTCACTCGGCTTGTAGATGTGCGCCGGGATTTGAACGCCGTCAGAAGCAGGAATCATCACGATCTGGGGCGCAATCCATGGGAACGACAACCACTCTGCGCTTGCTGACTCAGTCAGCTGCGACATTTCGGCGCCGGATCGATCGCGCAAGAGAAACAAGTCGGGCGGACGATTGACGTAGGAATAGACGTCGGCGATGAGTTGACCATCCGGAGAAACGACGGCTGTGTGCTTACCGACTTTCGTCGTGATCTTCTCCATCGGTCCGCCGACAGCAGGCATCCGATAGAGGTGCTGCTCGAACGGAGACACTTCGTTGGTCGTGAGATAGAACCAGCGACGATCGGGCGACAGCGCCACGTCGCGGACTTCCCAGCGCCCGTGGGTGAGCTGTCGCTTGTCGGTTCCGTCGGCGGCGACGGTGTAGAGGTGGGAGAATCCGTCGGCCTCTGAGGTATACCAGACGCGTCCCGCGCCGTTTCCATACCAGCCGCCGCATGGACTGCACGGGCCACCGACCCACGCCGAATCGCGCAAAGCTTCGAGGGTCGTCACCTTTCCGGCCGGATCGACGGTCTCCAGGTAGCTCCACTTGTTGTCGCCGCTGTACGCGTAGAGCAGTCCGCGAGTACCAGCGTCGTTCCAGCCGAGCAGTGCAAACGCGCCCGTGGTTGTATCGGCGGGAAATACTTTGAGCCAGCTCACCGTCGCCGCCGGCAGCGTGATCAACGCGACGCGGCCCTTCTGCTCGGCATCGCCGACCTTGGTGCGAACGCGGAGCTCCTCGGTGTAGCCGCTTCTGGTCACGAACTGCGGGATGTCGGTGGTGCGCTGACCGCTGGCGGGCGTGCGCGTCGTGATCAGCAGCGATGTGCCGGTTGGCGACACGGAAAAATCGGATACCTGTTCACTGGCCTGCAGGTAGATCGGCTTGAGCGCGAGTGAATCACGCAACAGCCGTTCGGCGCGGGCGATGCTGTCGGCGCGGATGCGATCCCGGATCGACTCGAACAGATCGCGCTGCTGCTGCTCGAGACGGCCGCGCTGTCCCTGGGCGCTGGCCGAATCGGTTGGTGCAGGCCCCTGCCTGATGTCCGTCAGCTGGCGCAGCAGCCCATTGGTGAGGTCGATCGAATAAATGTTGTTATTGCGAGCGAAGAATACTTGCCGATCGTCCGACGAGAATCTGGGGTTCCGCTCGGCCTCCACGGTTTGCGTGAGGCGGCGCGTCGTTCCGGACGTCAGATCGTTGATGTAGAGATCGCCGTTGGACTCCACCACCGAGTAGCGACCGTTGTGCGAACGATCGCCGGTGGCGAAACGGGAACCTGTCGAATCAACCTGCTGGATCGACACCCGCTCCGGCTTCGATCCCGGAACTGCGCGTACCCGAAACTGCTTCGGCGTTTCGCGCCAATCGGTGCCTGGTTCCAGCCAGCGGAAGTAGATCCACCTGCTGTCTGCGCTCCAGCGAACGTTGTCAGGCTGCCGCCCATACAACTCGGGCCCGCGCATGATGTTCTTGATCGAGAAGTCGAACGGCTTCGTTTGCTGCGCGCCGACGGGCAAAGCGATGCCCAGCAACGCCAATGCGATGGCTTTGTGCATGTGAAATGGAAAGTTGTGCGGACGGGTGGACGAGAGCTTACTGCCAGGGGCTTCCTACCGGAAGTCCACGCGTCCGACCGATGAGAGGTGTCGTTAAATTGACCGCATGGTGAACGTTCGCTACATGGTCGCCGACGTTGAAGCGGCCATCGAATTCTACATCGAGCACTTTGGCTTCACTCTGCTCTCAAAGACTCTTCCCGCGTTTGCAGACGTGAAGCGCGGCGAGCTACGACTGTTGTTGAGTGGACCAACCAGCTCCGCCGGCCGAGCGATGCCCGATGGGCGAATTCCGGAACCGGGCGGTTGGAACAGGATCGAGCTCGTCGTGGACGATCTTGCCGCGGAAGTCCAGCGGCTTCGCTCAGCAGGTGTCCACTTCAGAAACGATATCGTCACCGGACCCGGAGGTTCCCAGATAGTCCTCGACGATCCATCGGGCAACCCAATCGAGCTGTTTCAGCCAGCGCGCAAGTGATGCGATGATGCGTGGCGAACTTGTGGTCATGCGGCAGGGGCGCGCTACGCTCTGACTGCTCCAACTGCCGGACTGAATCTCTACACGGTTGTCGTTGCATTCGCCGGAGTTGCCGCGGGCTGCATCGCTGCGGTCTCCGGCTTTGGCATCGGCAGCCTTTTGACTCCGGTTCTGGCATTTAGCGTCGATACGAGGCTCGCGATCGCTGCTGTCTCCGTGCCGCACCTGATCGGGACGGCGCAGCGCTTCTGGACGATGCGACGAAATATCGATCGACGGCTGTTGCTCGAATTTGGTTTGACTAGCGCAGCCGGCGGTCTCATCGGCGCGCTGATGCATGGTCGATTGAACAGCCAGAGCCTTACGATCGTTTTCGGATTCCTGCTCGTGTTCACGGCGGTGGCGGAGCTTACCGGGTGGATGCGTCGCGTCCACTGGGGACGGAGCTTCGGTTGGGTGGCGGGAGCGCTATCCGGGTTTCTGGGCGGCCTCGTCGGCAACCAAGGCAGCATCCGCACTGCGGGTCTACTGGCGTACGAAGTGTCACCCAAAGCCTTCGTCGCCACGGCAACGACAGTAGCATTAATCGTCGATGGCGCCAGGATGCCGGTCTACCTGGCGACTCAGGGTCATGAGATCGCTGCGCTATGGCCGTTGCTCGCCTTTGCGACTGGTGGCGTTATCGCCGGTACGGTGCTAGGCATTCGCGTTCTTCCACGACTTCCGGAAAAGACTTTCCGGCGAACCGTCGCCATTCTGCTGGCTATACTCGGAGTTTCAATGCTGGTGGCTTCCGCGCGTCTATAAAACGCGCTCCGTCACGCGGCTTACGGGTTCGCCGCAGGGAGCCTCAGCTCGAATGTCACCCCGCCTCCTTCGCGAGGACGATAGGTCAGACTCCCGTCCTGAGCGTCGGCCAGTCGGCGAGCAATCCAAAGTCCAAGTCCCGTCGATTGCCCGTCGGCGGATTGGCCGGCCGACCGGTAGAACGGAACGAAGACCTGGTCGTTGTCAGGCTGCGGCATCCCGCCGCCTTTGTCGCTGACACGAAACACTACCGTGCCGTCCTCGACTCCACCGGTCAGCTCGATAGGTGTTCCCGGGGGCGTATGCTTGAACGCGTTGTCGACGAGATTGACGAGGATTCGCAGTGAGTGGACGAAATCAAATCGTCCGAAAGAAAGCGACGCTGGATCGTCGAGCGAGACCTTGAGCCGATCCTGATCCGCGCGCGCCGAAACGTGCTGCTGCACCGCGCCGAGGAGATCGTCGACGGCGTTGATCTGGATGTCGAGCGGTAACGCGCCTCCGTTCAACCGGCCCACATCGAGCAGGTCCGTCACCAGTCGGTTGAGCCTGTCCGCCTGCTCCTCGATGATGAGCGCTCGCTCGTCGCCCAGCGGCTGCAGTTCGTGGGCGAGGCCTTTGATCGCCGTCAGCGGCGTGCGCAGATCGTGAGACAATGACGCCAGCAGCGCGTCCTTCAGCTTGTCCGCTTCCTTTAACGCCTCGGCTCGCTCGACTGCGGCGCGCTCCGATCGCGCGCGATACAGAAGCTGCGCCGCGACGACACTGGTGATGAGAAAGACGATCAGCACCAGCCAGTCGAATGGATTGCGTACGAGGAGCGTGTTGTACGGCGGCAGGAAAAACCAGTCGAATACCAGAAACGCCGCCAACGCGATCGTGATCCCGAGCGAGCGTCCGCCGGCGGCGCTGGCACCGAGTACGACGAGGAGAAACACCAGGGCAACATGCGCCTCCCCCAGCTGCGGTCGCGCCGCGTAGAGACCAAGCGCCGCGCCTCCGAGGGCGACGAAGGCAAGAACCCAGATCAAGACGCGATTGTGTGTCACGCCCGGCGACCATTGGACGGTGGAGTGAACCTGTATCCCACTCCTGGTTCGGTGATGATGTAGCGCGGATCGAGCGGATTCGATTCGATTTTCCGCCTCACATTGGCGACGTGCACGCGCAGGTATTGCTGCGCGTCGCCGAATTGTCGACCCGACCAGACGGCGGCGAAGAGCTGTCGATGGGTCATCGTCTTTCCCGCGTTCGCCATCAGAACTCGCAACAGCTCCCATTCGGTTGGCGTCAGATGCACCGGCTCGCCGTTTCTGGTGAGAGTGCGAGACTCCAAATTCATCTTCAGCTCGCCGTTCGCGATCGTCTTGCCGCCAACGGAGCGCGGCGCGCTCGCTCGACGCTGCAGTGCCCTCACCCGCGCCTTGAGTTCGAGCGTACTGAACGGTTTGGTGACGTAATCGTCGGCGCCGGCATCGAGCAGCGTCGCCTTCTCACGATCGGCGTGTCGCGCCGAGAGAACGAGAATCAACGCGTCCGAAGATTTCCGGATCTCCTCGCAGATGGTGATTCCATTCGCGTCGGGCAGGCCGAGGTCGAGGACGACCAGCGATGGATGCTCGGTGACGGCGAGTCGCAGACCCTCGGTGCCCGTCGAGGCCTCGATGACCCGGCCGAAGTCATCCGCGAGGGCGTTGGAAACGACGCCTCGGATGCGGGGCTCGTCGTCGATGATGAGAGCGGTCTCGATGGCCACCCTCTTATGATCGCATCATGGAGAGCCGGGCACTACGCCGGAAAGGGGCAGACATTTGTGAAATCTTTGTACGGAAGGAGCGCGGGCTAAATGACCTTTATTGGCTATGGCAAAGGCTTATAAGCGGTTGAAGTCCCTCCTTTTCGGCAGACCCCTTCCCAGCGAACGGCTCGAGCACGAACGGCTCAACAAGAAAACAGCGCTAGCTGTCCTCTCGTCCGACGCGATCTCGTCCGTCGCGTACGCAACGGATCAGATTCTGATCGTGCTCGCCGTTCTCGGGACGGCCGCGGAGACGGTGCCGGAGAAGGTCGTGGCCGCATGATTCCGCGCGCCGTAGCGTTGCTATCCGCTGTGCTTGCTTGCGGGGGAGTGCAGCGTGAAACCCAAGCGGCCGCCGACTCTGTTGCCGCTCAAAGCCTGGTCGGCGCGTGGGATGCCCGTCTCTCGCTTACGCGTCCGTACCCGCTGGGCTTGAGTCAGCCTGCGGCTCGAAAAATTTGCGGCACGATCGGGTTCGTTGAGAATCACCGCGCGAGCGGTTCGGACACTGATGGTGTTCCGAGCGTCGGCGTCTACGATCTCGATCTGTCGAGATTGGGTCTGGACTGGCTGAACGACAATTCGTTTCCGACGGCCGTTGCCAGTGAGCCGCGCGATTCTCACCCAGGCTTAAGTGGACAGCTACCTGATTCAGTTGCGATCATGCTGAAGCCCGGCAGCAGTGAGCGGATCGTATTGCGCGGGCGCCACGATCGCGCTGGGATCGACGGAGATTGGACAGCACAGTCGGCCCGCGGCACTGCGGCAGGATCGTTCTCACTCCGGCCGCATAACGAGGCGCGCCCGAGTTGCTGAACACTGGCTAGGCTGCTTTGGTCGCCAATGACGAGAGCGGTGCGGGCGGCCATTTATAGTATTATCGCATCTCTTCCGCTGACGTGGCATCTCTGCCGGGAATTGTGATTGCTCCTCGCGGAGGATGGTAAGAGGGTACAAAGAATTCATAAAGAATGCACAAAGGCATTTCGTCCGCTTGCCGGCATGTGATAGTTAGCCGACAATGCGCCCCAGACTCAAAAAGCTCCTCTATGGGAGTCCACGCGATGTGGAGTCGCCGAGCACCTATCACACCATCTCGCTCATCGCGCTCCTCGCCTGGGTTGGCCTGGGAGCTGACGGACTTTCATCATCGGCCTACGGGCCAGACGAGGCATTTCGCGCCCTAGGTCAGCACACGTATCTGGCGATTGCGCTGGCCATCGCCACGACTATCACTGTCCTCGTCATCTCTCTTGCCTACTCTCAGATCATCAAGCGATTCCCGTTCGGGGGCGGTGGCTACATCGTCGCGACCGAGTTGCTCGGACCCCGCTGGGGAGTCGTGTCAGGATCAGCGCTCCTCGTCGACTACGTTCTGACGATTTCGGTTTCGATCGCCGGCGGCGCCGATCAGGTCTTCAGCGTTCTCCCGCTGGGAGCTGCGCGCTGGAAGCTGATATTGGAAGGCGCCGTAATCTTCATTCTGATTCTGCTGAATCTGCGTGGCGTGAAGGAGTCCGTGACGGTCCTGGCACCGATCTTCGGTTTGTTTCTTCTCACGCATACTGTGCTTCTGGTTGGCGGATTGGGGATGCACGCTCAACAGATTCCAGCCGTTGCCAGTGAGGTGCATCGAGGTTTTCAAAGCGGGCTGAGCACCCTGGGCTTGATGGGCATGTTCGGGGTTTTTCTTAGGGCATACTCGATGGGAGCCGGGACCTATACCGGGATCGAGGCTGTTTCCAACGGCCTGCAGATCATGCGGGAGCCCAAGGTCAAGACCGCCAGACGCACAATGACACTGATGGCGATTTCTCTCGCGGTCACGGCGAGTGGGCTGCTCATCCTCTACCTCCTGTTCCATGCGCGTCCGGTCGAGGGCAAGACAATGAACGCGGTCCTGCTCGATGCTTTCGCCGGCAGATGGACGATTGGCCAGTACCACATCGGGTACGGCTACGTGGTGATCACACTCGCCGCTGAAGCGGCGCTTCTTTTCGTGGCTGCGCAGGCAGGGTTCATCGATGGCCCGCGCGTGATGTCCAGCATGGCGATGGATTCATGGCTTCCGCACCGCTTCGCCCAGCTCTCCAGCCGTCTCACCATCAGCAACGGCGTATTGCTCATGGGTGGCGCGGCGCTGGCGACGCTCCTGTACACTCGGGGAAATCTGGTAGCGCTGGTCACGATGTACTCGATCAACGTATTCGTGACGTTCTCGCTATCTCAACTCGGCATGTTTCGCATGTGGTTGCGTCAGAGGGGCGAAGGGCGCGGTCGTGGACTTGGGGTGCACGGTCTGGCGCTCATACTCTGCGCCGGAATTCTGACGGGCATCATCTACGAAAAATTCGCGATCGGGGGATGGGTCACGATCGCTGTCACCGGCGCGGTGGTGTGGGGATGTTTCCTGATCAGAGGACACTACCAATACGTGCAGCAAAATCTGCAAAGGCTGAACACCATCATGGAGGCACTTCCGAAGACCCCGGTAACGAAGCCGCCTCATATTGATCACAAGCGGCCAACCGCGGTTCTTCTTGTCGGAGGCTACGGTGGCGTAGGTGTCCACTCCTTGCTGACAATTCAGAAGTTATTCCCGGGGCACTTCAAGAACATCGTTTTCGTCTCGATCGGGGTCATCGACGCGGCCACGATGAAGGGTGTGCAGGAAGTGGACAGGCTGCGCGAACAAACGAAGGAATCGCTGAGGAATTATGTCGATCTGGCGCACAGATTCGGGCTTGCGGCGGAATCGAGAATGGCCATTGGCACCGACGTCCTCGACGAAAGTGAGGAGCTCTGCTCTGCGATCGCAGCCGAATACCCCAAAGCCCTGTTCTTCCTCGGCAAGCTGATTTTCGAGCGGGAGCGTTTCTTCCAGAGGATACTGCACAACGAAACAGCCTATCAACTCCAGCGACGTCTCCAGTTCGCCGGATTGAACACCATGGTGTTGTCGGTTCGCGTGCTCGAGGCGATTGAAATACCGCAGGTTTCGATTGACGCAGCCTGATCCCACACAGAATAGGCAGGTGGCTGTTTAAGCGGCGCGATCCGCTCTCTCGAAGGGAACCTCCGTGCTGCGCGCAACCTTTCGTCCGGTCAGTACCGTGAACCACTCGTGCGCCGACGCGGTGAGAATCACCACCACCGACAACAGAAAGAACGCGGCGACTGCGGCATCGATATAATCGTTGACGATGAGCCGCCTTGCGTCTGCCAGCGACTGCACGCCTGCAGGAATTACTCCCGTCGCAACCTGGGCGGTCAGCACGCCGGCGTGCGAAAGGAAACCGAGCTTCGGATCGGCAGAGAACATTTTCTCCCAGCCAGCTGTCATCGTTACGACCACCAACCAAACGAGCGGGAGGATCGTCACCCATGCGTAGCGCGCTTTCCCCATCTTGATGATGATGGTCGTGCCGACGCACAGCGCCACCGCCGCCAATAACTGGTTCGAGATTCCGAACAGCGGCCACAGCGAGTTGATCCCGCCCAGCGGATCCAACACGCCCTGGTAGAGGAACCAGCCCCACATCGCCACCACGATGGCGCTGGCCATCACCACCGCCGGATACCACGACACTCTGCCGATCGGCGGCCAGACGTGCTTCAGCAGATCCTGCAGCATGAACCGTCCGACGCGAGTTCCGGCGTCAACCGTCGTGAGAATGAACAGCGCCTCGAACATGATCGCGAAGTGGTACCAGAGCGCCATCGCCGTCGAGCCGCCCAGCACTCGCGAGAACAGGTGCGCCATCCCAACCGCCAGGCTCGGTGCTCCGCCCGTACGTGAGAGAAGAGTCTTTTCGCCGACATCCTGCGCCAGCGTCTGCATCTGCACGGGATCGAGCGTGAATCCCCAGTGGCGCACGGCCTCGGCTGCGCTCGCCGCCGTCGTGCCGATCGCGCTCGCCGGTGCGTTGATGGCGAAGTAGACACCCGGCGTTAGAACGCACGCCGCGATCAGCGCCATCACGGCGACCAGCGATTCGGTCAGCATCCCGCCGTAGCCGACCAGTCTGGCGTCCGCCTCGTTGGCGATCAGCTTCGGCGTCGTGCCGGATGCGATCAGTGCATGGAATCCGCTGATCGAGCCACACGCGATCGTTATGAACGCAAAGGGAAAGATCTTCCCGGCGAAAACGGGCCCCGTCCCATTGGTGAACTGCGTCAGCGCCGGCATCTGCAGTGGTGGCAGCACGATGATGATCCCAAGTGCCAGAGCCAGCACCACACCGATTTTCACGAACGCCGAGAGATAGTCACGCGGGGCGAGGAGAAGCCAGACCGGTAGCACCGACGCGAAGAAGCTGTACGCCATGATGAGCAGGGCCAGCGTGCGACCAGTCAGCGTAAATGTCGGCGCCAGTGCCGGGTTCTCGGCCACCCATCGACCAGCGAACAACGAAAACATCAGCAGGGCGATGCCGATTGCGCTCGCCTCGAGCACCCGATGCGGTCGGATCCAGCGCAGATAGACGCCCATGATCAGCGCCGTCGGAATCGTCAGTCCCAGAGTGACAACTCCCCACGGTGAAGCCTTGAGCGCGTTGACCACTACCAGCGCCAGCACCGCGATGAGCACGATCATTATTCCCATCACCGCGACGAGCGCGGTGTAGCCCGCCACCGGGCCAATCTCCTCCTTCGCCATCTGGCCGAGCGATTTGCCGTCGCGGCGAATCGACGAGCAGAGGATCACGAAGTCCTGCACGGCCCCGCCGAGTGCCACACCGACGATGATCCAGAGCGCGCCGGGGAGAAAACCGAATTGCGCCGCCAAGGTTGGTCCGACAAGCGGACCCGGTCCCGCTATCGCGGCGAAGTGGTGGCCGAAAACCACCCAGCGGTTGGTCGGCGAGAAGTCGCGTCCATCGTTGAGCCGCACCGACGGCGTCGGACGAGCGGCATTGAGCGCGAAGACGTTGGTCGCGATGAATTTGCTGTAGAACCGGTATGCGACCGCGTAGGTGCACAGCGCAGCGACGAGCAACCACGCCGCGTTCACGCTTTCACCACGTGCCAGGGCCAGCCACCCAAAACTCGCCGCTCCGAGAGCGGCGACGGCAGTCCAGATGAGGATGGTGAGCAGTCTTCGCATCAGTGATTCAACTTATGCGATGAAATTGAGTATCGGTTAACTTACGCCGCAAATATGCAACCATGCATCTAGGTGAGGGTCCTTTCTCATTGATTTACATGCGGGGCTCCGTTCTCCCGTCTAGCGCGAAAGCTCCCGCTCTGATTGCGCTCGCAGCGCTGACCGTGGCGTGCGCGTCGAAGCCTCCCCAAACCGCCAATCAGCCAGTTGCACTCCGTCCACTCG
>JBKPDS010000150.1:0-1786 GCA_046727995.1 Gemmatimonadota bacterium | reverse complement strand
CAACAGCGGCAAGAGCACCTTCATCAATGCCCTCCTCGGCGACGAGGTCTTCGCCATGGGGGATCTGCCGACCACGCGCGCCATCTCCATTCTGCGTTACGGTAAGAAGGGACCGCTCGAAAAGATCAGCGACCACGTACTGCTCCACCACTACCCCCTCGAGGCTCTGCGCGACCTCGACATAGTCGATACGCCCGGCACCAACTCCATCGAGAGAATGGAGGAAGCGATCACGCGCGAGTTCATACCGCGCGCCGACCTGCTGCTGTTCGTGACGAGTCTACTGCAGCCGCTCACCGCCAGCGAGCTCGACTTCCTCACCCACATCCGCGAGTGGGGGAAGAAGGTGGTGTTCGTGGTGAATGGCATCGATCGACGCAACGATGACGGGCAGCTCGATCGCGTGCGTGATTACCTGACGCGCGAGGTGTCGACGAGACTCGGCGTGGCGGCGCCGACGCTGTATTTCATCAGTGCGCTGCAGGCGCTTCGGGAGAAGCTCGGTCAGAATTCCACGCCGGATCCAAAGAACGAGTACGCCGCGCTCGAAGGTTACGTGCTGGAGACGCTGCGCGAGACCGACCGAGTGCGGCTCAAGCTTCTCACGCCTCTTGGCGTACTGACGCGCGTTCTCAAGACAAACACCGCCACGCTGGAAGCGCGGCTGGCGGTCGTTCAGGCAGATGCAAACGTGCTGCGCTCCATTCGCGACCAGCTAACAGCGTACTCGAAGGAGATGCGGACGGACTCCGAGCGCTATCTGATCGAGATGCGGAATGTCCTCTACGAGCTGGAACGCCGCGGCCGCTCCTGGTTCGAGCGCACCATCAGGATCGGGAACGCGTTCTTCCTCCGCAACAAGGACGCGGTCGAGAACCGGTTTCGAGCGGAGGTCGTGCAGGACTCACCGCAGCATGTGGAAGCAGTGATGCACCGCATGGTCGACTGGACCGTTGATCGAAATTTGCGACTGTGGCGTGCGGTGTTCAGTGAGCTGGATGCGCACACCGCTCGCCTTCGCGCGTCCGGTGCCCTGGCGCCGGCTGGAGACACAGAGTTCCGCTACAATCGTGAGGAGCTCTTCACCCGACTACGCGAGCCGGTGGAGAAGCGACTCGACGAATTCGACACCGAGAGGGAAGCGCGAGAAATCGTGACGTCGGTGAGGGAGGCCGTGATGACCGCATTCGGTGTCAACGTTCTCGCTATCGGGCTCGGCGGAATCTTCATCGCCGCCGTCACGACCGCGGCGCTCGACGTCACCGGGATCCTGACCGCGACGATGTTCGCGATCGCCGGCTGGATGATCATCCCCGCGCGTCGGCGGCACCTGGTGAAGGAATTCGAGGCGAAGATCTCGAAGCTGAACGAGGATCTCGCCAACCTGCTGCGCACGAAATTCGAGGAACAGCTCGCGCGTTACGAGGGGCAGCTACTCGAAGTGGTGGCGCCCTACGAGAGATTTCTGGAGACCGAGCGGACGAAACTGGAGAGCGGACTGGCGGCGTTGCGGGGTGCGGAGCGGGAGGTAACGGCCCTCGAGCAGCGCGTCACAGAGACTTTTCCCGAGGAGCAAGTTCGGTCGGGTCGAGATTCCCGGTCAAAGGTCGAGCGGTTGCCATCTCTATAGGAGGAGAACCCATGCTGCTTATTCGCGAGATCATGCACTGCAAGCCGGGGAAGGTGCGTCCGATGGTCGACAAGTTTCTCAAGATGTCCCGGCTCAACGAAAAGGCCGGCCTCGGCAAGATGCGCGTCATGACCGATTACGCCGGCGAACGTTACT
>JBKPDS010000149.1:0-1860 GCA_046727995.1 Gemmatimonadota bacterium | reverse complement strand
GCGGCGGGGAAACTCGTGCGTGATCCCGTGCTGCTGCTGATGGGCCTGATGCTCTTTCTCGAGAGCGGAATCGAGATCAGCGTCGGCGGCTGGACTTCGACATTCCTCTCCGAGGAGCTGGCGGTCGCGGCCAGTGAAGCGCTGGTCGTTCTGTCACTCTACTGGATGGGGATGATGCTGGCGCGACTGGCGTTGGGATACATTCTGCGGCGCACCTCCCCATTCCCCATTCTCTACTCGTGCCTGGCGATCGCAATGGCAGCTGCGTTGCTGTTGCTGACGACCCGTAGCGTCACCGCCGCAGCAGTCGGAGTTTTCACACTCGGCGTTGGCTTCGCCGCGATGTTTCCCACCGTACTCGGCTTCATTGGTGACCGCTACGCAACACTGTCCGGCACTGCATTCAGCGTCGCCATCGCGATGGCGTTGTGCGGCGGGATGCTGCTGCCATATTCCGCGGGAGTGCTGGGCAATCGGTTCGGGATGCGCGGCTCCTTCGCTATCGTTCCCGTCGCGCTGGTCCTTCTTGCTGTGTTCCTCACCGTATTGATGCGCAAGCTCCGATCATCTCCCTCCATATCATGACGCTCAGCAAAACCTGGTTAACTGCCACCCGCGCGGTACTCGATGACATCGAGAAGACCCAGCTGCCTGCGATTCGAAAAGCCGCCGAGCTGATGGCGGAGTCAATCGCGGCGGAGCGATGGGTGCACACCTTCGGCTGCGGTCACGCCACCATTCCCGTCGAGGAGATGTATCCGCGCATAGGAGGATTCGTCGGGTTCCATCCGATCGTGGAGCTTCCGCTCACTTTCTTCACCCGCGTCACGGGTGAGATGGGAATCCACCAATTCCTTTTTCTCGAGCGCGCCGAGGGATACGGGAACGCGATCATGAAGAGCTACACGTTCGACAAGCGCGATACGATGTGGATCTTCTCGCACACCGGCATCAACAACGTCAATATCGATGTCGCGCTGCGCGCGAAGGAGCTCGGGATGCGGGTGGTGGCGACGGGATCAGCATCGCAGGTAGCAGACTCGCGTCACGCTTCTGGTCGCACGTTGTTCGAGATCGCCGATGTCGTAATCGACAGCAGAGTTCCGGCGGGCGACTCGTCGGTGCCGCTCAAGAATCACCTCGACAACGTTGGTCCGGTCTCCACGATGGCGTTCGTGGCGGTGGTGTGGATGACGATCACGACGGTCGCAGAGATTTTGAGTGAGCGCGGTATCAAGCTGTTCATCCATCCCTCGCACAACGTGCCGGGCGACACTACTGCCAGGGAGAGACTCGATCAGGCGCTTGCTGAGTACAAGCGCAGGATAGCTGGCGTGTAACAGGACGGCACGACTAACGCAGTAGAATCCTCGCTTATTCAAGCAGGGGGAAAAAATGAAATCGCGCGATTTGATTCTTTCGTCAATGGTCGCTGCGACCTTTGCATTCGCCGGATCCGCCTCAGCGCAGGGACGGCCGATTCAACCGGTACCGCGAGGCCGGTACATCGTGGTCTATACCCAGACCAACTATCATGGCAGTCCTCGCCGGTTTACAGGCGCCGTCCCAAACCTGCGATCACGGAAGGTGCGGAGCGTAACCATCGGAAAGGGGAGCTGGGAGATCTGCACCGACAGGAACTACCGCGGCGACTGCGTCACACTCGACCAGAGCGTGCCGGATCTAAGCACGGAAGGATTCGCCGGCTACGTCAAATCGTTGAGGCCGGCATCTGCCCAAGCCCGCTGACCAGGAGTCAGTGGGCTTACTGTTTGGGGTGACCGACCTCCGATAGCGACCGACCGAGAAACAATTCGACCGGCTGCTGGTTCCCGTCCATCCGCATGTCGTCCATCAGAT
>JBKPDS010000148.1:0-2756 GCA_046727995.1 Gemmatimonadota bacterium | reverse complement strand
GTGCTGAATGCGCCCTCGGCTCCGCCGCGCAGGAATTTGTTGAACTGCGCGAGCTTGCCACGCTTCCTCTCCCAACCCATCCACACGTTCTGCTTCGGATTCCACAACCGCGGACGGTGGAAGAGGAAAAACACATCCTCCGCAGCGTTTCTGTACTTCGCGTTCAGAGCTTTGATTCCCGCCGACGCGGCGGCGAGTATCTCTTCATCGCCCTGGCGATGCTCGGTTGGTGAATCGGTGTAGTCGCTGAGGATGGCGAACTGCAGATTCGGATCGCGATTGGCGAGATACTGCACCTCGAGGTGCTCGAGGGCCTCCTCGACCGCGTGCACGCTGCCCAGCAGTGTCGGCACCACCACTGCCGTCATGTACTCTTCCGGTATCCCTTCTTCGCGCAGCTCGAGCTTGGACAGCAATCGTGGCGGCATCAGCATGGTTATCAGCTGATTGATGACGCTGATTCCGATTTCGCTCGCCGGAAGCAGAGAGATCAGCGCGATGATCAGGCGGATCATCGGCGCCATGCTTTCGACGACTTCGAGAATCACCACCAGCGCCAGCACCGTGAACAGAGTGATGCCGCCGAAGTACAGCGTATTCGGATGTCGTTGCGTCCAGCGGTAGATCCATTCACGCGGCGGCGGCGTGTAGCCGACCCTTCCCTCGAGCACTCGTCGCCCCTTGTCGACCAGGAAATAGCCGACGTGCGCGTGACGAGCGTCGCTCGGGTCAGCGAGCTTCGCCAGCGAGACGACCTCGGCCGCGATCTCTTCCTCCGGCCGCTTCACCCGCTTGGCAATGTGCTCGACAATGTGCCGGTAGTGGTCGCGCGTGCCGAACGTCATCGACGCGTAATGCCCGCTCGGATCCTGGCGAAGGAGCTGCTCCGTCGCGCTCTGCGACTCGACGAAATCCTTCCAGTCCAGTCGCGAGATCGTTCTCAGACTGGTAATGCTGTTTGCAACCGTGACCTGCGTCAGCGCGACGCGCCGATTGGATCTCGTCGCGGCTTCTTCAGCACTCGGACCATCCTCGGCAATCCACTGCTCGAGCCAGATCAGCGGAGTGAAGTTCGTCTGGTAGGAACGAACCTGTTGTAGGAATCGCGCGACCCAGGTAGGCGTGAACGGCGGATGATCGTCGACGAACGCGGCGAGCGCTGCCGCGAGCGCCTGCTGGGACTCTTCACTCGCTTCACGGAGTTTCGCGGCGGCACGGTCCGCGGACTCGACCTCCTGTAACCGTGCGGCAACGCGTAGCGCCATTCGGCGAATGTTTTCGACGAGCCCGAGCCGCAGCATCGTCGGAATCGCCCACAACTCGCCCATACGCAGCGGCGTTACCGTTTGGTATTCGCGAACGAATAAGGTGATGTTGTCCAGATCGAGGTGGCCTTCGGTGTGCGCGATCAGCTCGATGGCGACTTCGTAGGCGCGCGGATATCCGGTGAGTGCTCCCGTCGAGAGCTTGGGCAGCTCTTCGTAGTAGCTCTTGGGAAGACTCGTCCGGATTTCTCTGATGTGCTCCTGGACGATGTAGAAGTTGTCGAGCAGCCAGTCGCCTGCCGGGCTGATGTCGAGCCCGCCCTCGGCGCCCCTGCTCAACTCCTGATAGACGCGATCGAGAACTGCCTTCGTATCCTCGAGACGAAGCAGCAGCGGACCCGAGCCGCGCTGCTTTTGCGCAGGCAGGAGATGATGCCCGCGCGCTACCGCGCGTGCGCGTTCACCAAGTCGCTCTAGTCCGAGTACCTCACCGCGGATCGGACCGACTAGTTCTTCGCCGGCCCCGTTTCGAGACCGGCCGAACAGACGACTGAAGATTGTTGTTGGAGCCTTGGGCGGGATCGCTGTTGCCACGTCACGTACTCAACGCCAAAGATGTGCCGCCCTCGGAGAGGGCCGCGACCGCAAAATATCCCCTTTTAGCTACTCGGCGTAATAAGCCTGAATGCAGAGCGTAACCAGATTCTGCCGTACGCGCTCGTGTTGCTCGACATTCTGAGGACGCGCAGACTCGGCAAGCGAGTTCCAGAGCTGCTTGAAAATGACGAGCAGCTCCTCTGGTTTGATGTTGTTCTGCCGCGCCTCGGCCCCGACTTTTTTGAGAAGTCTAGCTAGTTCCGGGGTTGGGCCATTTGGGTGTTTCATCTGCTCCGTCAGTGCCGCGCGCAATTCCTTCATCGTACCTTCGGACAATCGACTCACGGGCAATTGGAGCAAATTGTTTCTGCACCCTCTCTCTAGGCTGAGAGAGGGTGGACATTTGTTCCCATGAATATCTAGGGCGTTCACCTGATACGCCAGTCGGCCCGAAAAACCCGGCTGCGGAATGGTGGAGGGTCCGCAAGTTGCCGACTAAGTGCGTCCCTTCACGGTCGGGCGCGTTGGGTGAAGTGTTGATTCTCGCGCGCGAGGAAGTAGTCGCGGCGCTGCTGGGCTTGATGGTTGAGGTTTCTGGGTTTCAGCCCAGGTTTGCAGGAGACGACGAATCTGTCGAGGACGCGATCGCCAGAAAACGGCCGTACGCGGTTCTCATCGATTGCGACCACCCTGAATTCAGCGATGATCTGATCGGCCTGATCAGGCGCTCCGGATCACGACCAATACTGTTCAGTGGTTTCAGGAAGCAGCCGGAAGTGACTCGTCTCGCCGCTCGCCACGGAACGCAATCATTCACGCTTCCAACCGAGCCCGACAATTTTTCCGGCCTTCTCAGCGGCTAATATCGGGAAGCGGGTAACGGGTAACGGGTAA
>JBKPDS010000147.1:0-7177 GCA_046727995.1 Gemmatimonadota bacterium | reverse complement strand
CCTTCAATCATGTGACATCAACCGCGTTTGATGCCATCGACAGGCTGCGAGCAACCCTGCAGGATCATCCGCTGCACCCAGCGGTGAAGATTCTCGAGCCGGGCACGACATTCGTTCTTCCAACCGCGAGCACGTGATTTCCCAGGTCGTTCAACCGCAGGATACGATCGTTGCGGTTGCAAGCGCCGCCGGGCGTGGTGCAATTGCACTCGTCAGGTTGAGTGGTCCAGAAGCCTTCGCTATTGCTGAAAAACACCTGCGGGTGATGCCCAAGGAGCCACGTGTTGCCCATCTGTGCGAGGTCCATAGCGACGGAGAGAAACTCGATGAAGCGCTGGTGACGCTGTTTCCAGCGCCGAACTCATTTACGGGCGAAGATACCGTCGAGTTCTCAACGCACGGCGGCTACTTGGTTCCTAGCTCCATTGTCGTGGCTCTGATGGGGTCGGGCGCCAGGCAGGCTCTTCCGGGAGAGTTTACGCGGCGAGCTGTCCTCAACGGAAAGCTCGATATCATCCAGGCCGAGGCTATCGGTGATTTGATCGATGCAAACTCTCGCATCATGCAGCGTACAGCGATCAATCAGCTGGATGGTGGACTTTCACGCCGTTTACTCGACTTACGGAACGATCTGATCGAGCTCGAAGCGCTGATTGCTTATGATGTCGACTTTCCCGAAGAAGATGATGGACCGATTCCCCGAGCCCGAATTGAGGAAGCAGCGGGGTCTGTTCTCATGTTGCTCGAGCAGCTTCTTTCGACCGCGAACGTTGGTGAGATCGTGCGCGAAGGCGCGGTCGTCGTCATCGCCGGGCCGCCTAATGTGGGTAAGTCATCGCTCTTCAACGCCCTCCTTGGGAGATCGCGGGCAATCGTAACGGAGATCCCTGGAACTACGCGCGATGCCCTGGAGGCGCTAATCGACAGTGGTAAATGGCCGCTTCGTCTGGTCGATACAGCCGGGCTTCGTGAGACGGAAGATCGAATTGAAAAACTGGGTATCGAGGTAAGCGAGAAGTATCTGGCTGGCGCTCATGTCGTGCTGGCGTGTGCGGAAGACGCCAGTAGTGTGGAGCGGACGAGAAGCCTGGTCAGCAAGCGCACCGATGCTGCGATCATATCTGTCCGAACCAAGTCGGATTTAGCACCAGGTCGAGAACGATCTGAGAACGGCAAGTACTCACTGGTAGCTGTCAGCGCGGAAACCGGCGCGGGCCTTCAGGATCTGATAGCCGCGATTGATACAGTGATTGATGAGCGGCAGGGTACGATCCATCCGGACCTTCCGGTCCTGACAAGGGCACGGCATCGGAAAGCTCTCGAGGCTGCGCGAAGTGAGGTTCAACAGTTTCAACAGGCGTGGGGCACCGAGAAAATTCCCGTGACTGTCGCAGCAGTGCACCTGCGGACAGCGGTTACCGAACTGGAGGAGCTGATTGGGACGTTCGAGATCGAAGATGTACTCGATCGGGTGTTCAGCTCTTTCTGTGTAGGGAAATAGTTCTAGGCTGAAGCCGCAGCCGAGCTTGCGATCGAGGTAATCTCACCGGCACTGGCACGTACCGCCCATGGGAGTCCGCGGGCGTTTACTGCTGGCTCGACCATCTTGGTGCCGAGGAAATATCCGCTCCGCTCGGGGAAGATATGGCGGTCGACCGTACGGGCATCATCGCTCATTCCACCGGAGAGGTATCTCAGCCTGAGGCCGAGTCCGGCGCGATCAAGGTCGTTATTCAGAGCGCGAGTCATGATTGGCTCGAGCTCGCGAACACTTGCGTACTCACGACGTGTATATCCGTAGTACTCCCAGGCGGCATGACCGGGGCTGATCGCCCTTGACGCGATGGTGGCGAGGCCTTCGTTGATCATCAGCTCGCGTAACGTGGCGCGTCTACCTGTTTCCCAGTAGGAGTAGTAGCCACCCGCATCGTCTATCAACTGCTTGAGCTCGCTACGGCTGGTTGGCGAAGTGTAACGAACCGTGTGGGCGATTTCGTGGGCCAACCAGAGCGGAATCAACTCCGGGTCGAGTCCCAATCCCTGGGTTTCCGGATTAGTCACGCTGGTGAAGTGCTCGAGGCAGACGAAGGCGATGCCTTTACCATCCACGACGAGCTCTCCGGCATTAGCCGCTCCGACGCCAACCATTAGCACGACATCGACGTCGGTGTCACTTTCCAGGAGAGTCCGGCACTGCTCTTCGGCGTTTCTTGCGAGAGAGACGACGTCGATTCTCTCCAGCATGGTTCGGAGGTCTACTCGACTCGCAAGTGCGGCAGAGCGAACGACTTCCAGAAAATGAGGCCCGGCGGGATCAAGGACGTAGTTATGCCAGTACGCCTCTAGGAAGCGGCGGTGGGTTTCGAAGTAGCGGAGATAGGCGGCGACACGGTCTGTACTGTTGTGAACTGCGAAGAAGTCAGGCAGTAGGTTGATGAGCATCAACGACCAGGTCGCGGGGTGGTGAGCCAGTCGCGTTTTTGCGATGCGAGAAGATACAATCGACCCATTTTCCCAACAAGGCCGATCTCCTCCAGCACAATTTCAGAATCTTGGCACAAATATTCCTTCTCCATTTCTGACGAGGGGTCCAGGATCGGATAGGAGGAGCAGCCATGACAACGTTGCGTCAGATTGAGCTCCGTTGTCCCGTGTGTGACAATGAGTTCAAATCCCAGAGCGTAGTCTCGACGAACGCTTTCGGCGGGAAGCGCACTGATTTCCACGAGCGAGCTGCTGGGACTCAACCGCTTGCCTACTTGATCCATATGTGCAGCGAGTGCGGCTACTCCGGAGGAGAAGCCGATTTTACAGCGGGAGCAGACGTCAGTCCGGTTCTCAAGCAGCAAGTCTTCAAGGAGCTCGCCCCGCTCCGCCCGTCGCTCGTTTGCGGCTCGGAGAAGTATGAAGCCGCCGCCAAAGTCGCACAGTGGCAAGGCACAGATCCCAGACACGTCGCTGATCTTCTCCTGCGTGCAGCTTGGTGCTGCGTGGACGAGGGGGACGTCGAAGCCGAGCGCTACTTCCGTCGGCATGCTGCATGGATGTTCGAGGAGGCTCTCAACGCCTACGATGGCGTGCCGAGAGAAGAACGCGCGATCCTGACGTATCTCGTGGGCGAGCTCTGGAGGCGGATCGGTGACACCAAGAAGGCGGCAGTCTGGTTCGAGTCCGTGGCCGGCGAGGTTACCGATCTCCAGAACCAGCAGTGGGTCATCGACGCAGCCGATCAGCAGCGGCTGAATCCGCGGGAGTGGTTCGGGTAAGCCTCACCTCGTTCCGAACAACCGATCGCCGGCATCACCCAGACCGGGCAGGATATAGCCCTGGCTGTTGAGTTGCCGATCAAGAGCCGCGCAATAAATCTGGACATCTGGGTGTTTATCACTCAGATAGCGGACTCCTTCGGGCGCAGCCACCAGACAAAGAAATCGAATTCGGTTTGCTCCAGCCTTCTTTAGCGATGTGACGGCTGCAGCGGCGCTACCGCCGGTCGCAAGCATCGGGTCGAGAAGAAAGAAGTCTCGCTCGGCAGTATCTCCGGGGACTTTGAAGTAGTAATCGACTGGCTGCAGCGTCCCGTGATCCCGGTAAAGCCCGATGTGTCCGACGCGTGCAGAAGGCACGAGTCGGAGGATGCCTTCGACCATCCCAAGACCGGCGCGCAGAATTGGAACGAGGGTGAGTTTCTTACCGCTGATATGCCAGCCGGTGGTTTCTTCGAGCGGAGTACTGACCTGGCGGGGCTCGAGCGGCAGCTCGCTGGTTGCCTCGTACGCCATGAGCATCGCGATTTCGTCGACGAGCTCCTTGAAATGTTTCGTCTCTGTCTTCTGGTCCCGCAGGATCGTCAGCTTGTGCTGGATCAGCGGATGCCGGATAATAATCAGAGAGGGGAATTCCTTTACACGCTCGATCATCCTGACCCCAGAATTCCAGCACCGGCACAGTAGACGCTCACCGGCTCATAATCTCTAATCCCCGATGAAAGAATACCAGGCTGTGGTGGTGAAGCTCACGCGTCACACCCGAGAGGATGAGGACACACTCACGGACCTTCTGAATGAACGGAGCCGGGGTGGTTGGGAGCCGGCGCTGATGTCACAGGACGAGCAACGTCTAACGATTCTCTTTCAGCGCGATGCGGTAGCAGAAGGTTAGCTGTTTGGAGATAACGTTCATCGGTGCAGCACGTGAAGTCACGGGATCCTGCCATCTGCTTCACGTCAATGGCTACACCGTCGCTCTCGACTGCGGGATGTTTCAGGGAAAGCGGCATGAGTCGGCGGAGAAAAATCGGCATCTTCCGCTGCCAATCGCAGACCTCGATGCGGTCGTCCTATCTCATGCCCACATCGATCATTCCGGACGGCTGCCGTTTCTGATTGCGGAAGGGTATTCCCGGACGATCTGGGCGACATCCGCAACGCGAGATCTCTGCGCAATCATGTTGGCGGACTCGGCACACATTCAGGAAAAGGACGCCGAGTTCCTGGCCAAGCATAAGAAAGGTTTTATCGAGCCGCTCTACGGAATGCGACACGCAGCGCGGACGATGGACTTAATGGTAGGCGTGCCTTATAACAGGCCGTTCGACGTAGTGCCGGGGCTTCGCGGGACTTACATAGATGCGGGACACATCCTCGGCTCTGCGTCGGTGCTGCTGGATTGCACCGAGTCGGGTAAGACAAAACGGCTTGTGTTCTCCGGCGACATCGGCCGGAGCGGTCTGGCGATAGTGCGTGATCCGACTCCTCCCGAAGGCGCCGATGCGCTGATCATGGAATCCACTTATGGGAACCGCGATCACGAGTCGGTTGAAGGGGCCCGGGCCCAGCTCGCAAAGGTCATTCGCGAAACGGCAGCACGTGGTGGCCGAGTCCTCATCCCGGCGTTCGCCGTTGGCAGAACACAAGAAATGATTTACGCGCTGCACGGTCTCGCTCGCGAGGGAGCCATTCCGCCGATCCCGATCTACGTCGACAGTCCACTGGCCATCGACGCGACCACGGTCTTCGAGATGCACCCGGAAAGCTTCGATCGCTCAGAGGAGATGGTGCTGAAGGCGAAAGAGCTCTTTCAGTTTGAGTTGCTGCACTACACCAGAGAAGTTGAAGAATCGAAAGCCCTGTCACGTGCCCGCGGGCCAATGGTGATTATTGCCGCATCAGGAATGATGGAGAACGGTCGCATCCTTCATCATCTGGCGCAGGGTGCGAGCGACTCGCGTAACACGATTCTGGTGGTAGGATTTCAGGCGGAGCACACTCTGGGTCGCCGTGTTGTCGAGAAGCAACCAGTCCTGCAGATCTTCGGCGACGATGTCCCGCTGCATGCTCGGGTAGAGGTCATCGATGGGTATAGCGCGCACGCAGACAGAACCGAGATGACCAGCTGGCTCGGATACGTCAAGGACAAATCACCAAAACTCGGCCCTATCTGGCTGGTGCACGGCGAGCCTGCAGTTCAGGACGAGTTCAGGTCGGCCCTTACAGCACAAGGGTATTCGGTGGAGTGTCCGGAACCTCACACGAGGCACGTATTCTAGCATAGCTTCTACGGATGAAGCGCGCGGCAAGGGCGGCAGCAGCAAAAGCAGCAGCGCAAGCTCGCCGTATTGCGGCGGTCATCAGACGGATTCTGACTATCCTGATGATAGTCGTGTTCGCTGTCTGGATCGTTTCTGTTTCGGCGGTCGTGATGTGGAGCGGGCGTGATGAAGCAAGGCCGGCGCAGGCGATCGTGGTGCTTGGCGCCGCGCAGTATGCGGGGAAACCCTCGCCTGTTTTGCGTGCACGATTGGATCACGCGTTGGATCTATGGAACCGACACCTTGCGTCGCTGCTGATACTCACCGGTGGAACTGGAGCCGGGGACACGACGAGCGAAGCAGACGTTGGAAGGACCTACGCCAGAAAGCACGGAGTTCCCGACAGTGCCATCCTCGTCGAGAATGCCGGTCGGACCACTAGCGAGTCGATGCGCGCAGTTGCCGGAATGCTGGAAGTGAGAGGCCTGCAGAGCGCGCTGCTGGTCAGCGACCCATTTCACATGCTGCGCCTGCGGATTCTTGCCCGTCGCTTTGGTTTTACGCCGTACACATCGCCGACTCAGACGAGTCCTATCTCGCCGAACCGTGAGGAACGCTGGAAGTATATCATTAGCGAGTCGCTCAAAGCTCCGCTCGCCTTCTTTTTCGAGAGGAAGATGTGAATAGCAAGAACTCCACTCTCCATTTAGTCACTATTGGCTACTTAATAGCCTGGGTAGTGGGAACGACTGCTCTCTGGGGCCAATCGATCCCTCACATCCCGTTCGAGAAGTACAAGCTCCCGAACGGACTCGAGGTGATCCTGCACGAAGATCACTCGACCCCGATCGTCGCCGTCGACACCTGGTACCATGTTGGATCCGGTGATGAACAAGTTGGCCGAACCGGGTTCGCACACCTCTTCGAGCACATCATGTTCATGGGATCCCAGCACGTCCCAGTTGGTGCCTTCGATCAGATGCTCGAGGCTGCCGGTGCCAACAACAACGGGTCGACTACCGAGGACAGGACAAACTATTACGAGACTCTGCCCTCGAATGCCCTGGCTCTTGCCTTGTGGCTCGATTCCGATCGAATGGGATTCCTGCTGCCAACAATGGACCTGCCGAAGGTCAATCTTCAGCGCGATGTCGTGAAGAACGAGCGGCGGCAACGGGTGGATAACGTCCCATACGGTCGTGCGGATGAAACGATACTCGCCGCACTGTACCCAAAGTCACATCCGTACTCCTGGCCGGTAATCGGATCGATGGCGGATCTCACTGCCGCGTCACTGGCCAATGTTCAGAACTTCTTCAAGACTTATTACGCCCCCAACAACGCGACGCTTACCATCGCCGGCGATTTCGATCTGGCAACGGTGAAGAAACTCGTCGCGCAATATTTCGGCGACATCCCACGTGGCCCCGAGGTGAAACGCCGGGTTACCGTTCCGGCCGTTTCGATTCCACGCGACACATTCCTCGTTCTCGAGGACAAGGTCCAGCTGCCGCGGCTTTACTACACATGGCACACGGTGAAGGGCTTCTCCAAGGACGATGCAGCGCTCGATCTTCTGGCGCAGATCGTCGCCAACGACAGGAACTCGCGGCTTTACAAGAAGCTCGTTTACGAGCTCCAAACAGC
>JBKPDS010000146.1:0-20456 GCA_046727995.1 Gemmatimonadota bacterium | reverse complement strand
AACGGCTACATCGCCGCCCGCGATCTCAGCCTCGAAGTGCACGACGGCGAGCTGCTCGTCCTCGTCGGTCCCTCGGGCAGCGGAAAGTCCACCGTCCTCCGGTTGATGGCCGGGCTCGAGCGCGTCACCGACGGCGTCATCCGCATCGGTGACCGCGACGTCACCGATCTCCCGCCGCAGCAGCGCGACATCGCGATGGTGTTCCAGAATTACGCGCTGTATCCGCATATGACCGTGCGCGACAACCTCGGCTTCGGCCTCGCCATCAGAAAGCAGCCGCGCGCGACAATCGATCAGCGGGTGAACGCCATCGCCGTATCGCTCGGCCTCGAAGCGCTACTCGATCGCAAACCCGCGCAGCTCTCCGGCGGCCAGCGCCAGCGCGTCGCACTCGGCCGCGCGATCGTGCGCGAGCCGCTGGCATTTCTGTTCGACGAACCGCTATCGAACCTCGATGCCCAGCTGCGCGTCGAGACGCGCGTCGAGCTCTCCCGATTGCACCGAAAGCTCGGCGCGACGATGGTCTACGTCACCCACGATCAATCGGAAGCACTCACACTCGGCGACAGGATCGCCGTTCTCAAGGAAGGAGTGCTGCAGCAGATCGCCACACCGATGGAATTGTACCAGCGACCGGGCAACAAATTTGTCGCCGGCTTCATCGGCAGTCCCTCGATGAATTTCATCGAGGGAGTCATCCAGCGCTCGGAGACCGCGGGTAGGGGAGCGGGGATGTGCACCTTCAAGGGCATCGACCTCACCATCGACGTTCCCTGCGATGGCGAGTCGCGCGGCCGGGTCTTCCTCGGCGTCCGGCCCCAGCACATCGAGGTGAGTGCCGATGGAGAGAACAGGCCGAAAGCTGAAGTCGGTGTCGTCGAGCCGATGGGGAACGAGCAGATCGTCTACGTCACGCTATCGGGCGGAGATAAGCTGGTGGCCGTCGCCCCGCCTAATGATCCGGTCAGGCCGGGCGACATCGTTTCCATCAACGTGCGTCCGGAAGGCGTCCACATTTTCGACGCCACAACCGGCAACAGGATCGACCCGCGGCCGCAACCGATGGCGCGCTAGGATCGAGCAGACTCAGGCCTCGGCGATTCTCCTCAGCGCTTGCACGGCGTCGACCACGTCCTTGCTGGGCATGGCGCCGGGCATCACCACCGCCACCAGCTTGTCGTCGCGGCCGTAGAGATCGTTGCCGAAATACAGCTGCCCGTTGTTCATGTACGTGGTGAAGTACGTGATGTAAACCGGAATCTTGCGCGGCAGCCTGACGCCATGACTATCCGGGCCGTCGTGCATCGCCTGCTCCACTTTGTCCGCCGGCCAGCCGAGAACCCATTCCGCAAGCTCCGTCGGTTTCTCCAGTCGAATGCAGCCGTGACTGAAGGCGCGCACATCCTTCTCGAACAGCTCGTGATTCGGCGTGTCGTGCAGGTAGATGTTGAAGTCGTTCGGAAAGAGGAATTTCACGAAACCGAGGGCGTTCTTCGGACCGGGGCGCTGGCGGACCGCGGTTTTTCCGTGCTGGTTGTACACCTCCATGTTCTCTCTCGCCATGTAAGCGCTGCCCTTGGGGAAGATCTCCTTGGCGGCAATGGACGGCGGCACGTCCCAGTACGGTCGAAAAACCACCGTCTCCATCGAGTCCGCGAAGACCGGTGTCGCCTTGTCCTGATATTCCTGGCCGACGATCACCTTCATCTCAAGCTCCTTCTGCCCGCTGTCGAACGCCTCGAGCTTGAAAGCGGGCACGTTGACGAAGATGTAACGTGTCCCGAACGTGCGGGGCAGCCAGCGATAACGCTCCATGTTGGCGGCGATCTCTCCCAGTCGGTAGCTGGCGGGAACATTCATCGCCTCTATAGTCTCACTGCCGAGTGAACTGTCGACGTTGATGCCGTGCCGCTCCTGAAAGACGGCGACGGCACCGGCGAGCTCGCGATCGTAGACGCCGGGTCCGGTGGCTGTCGCCCCTTTCCTTGTCGAATCAGTCGCATTCGTTGCAGTCGACGAAGGCACCGAAATTCCTTCCGCCGCCAGTCTGGCTCGTATTGCAGCCAGCGCTGACGGATTGGTTGAACCTCCGGGGTTCACGTTCCCCGAAACTGCCGGGATTTGTTGCCAACCCCCCTTGGCAACGATGACACGCCACTGCTGAAGCTGTTTGGCGAGTTGCGAGTAGTCATCTTCAGTTGGTCGTAGCGTGGCGAGCGCTTTGTCGAGATGCTCGTAACGAAGATTTCTGACCAGCGCACTGTCGACGTTCTCTTCTTCCGGATCGACGTGCCATGCCTGCGCCACCGTGCGCGGATCGACCTGACCAGTCATCAGATCCTCGCCGAGCGCGACGTACGACGCAGTGAGCAGGACGTCGGCGGTGGCGAACTGGTCGGCGGTCGGATTCTTCGTTTGCTTGAGGGCTGCGATCGCCTGCGCGAGCGGGCCGATCGGGTAGTCGTCCATCTTCATTCCATCGGCGTTGGCGGCGAGGATTGCGTCGGTGAGCGCCTTTGTTCGGGTCTTGTGCAGGCCTTCAGAGGAGAGCCACAGCGCATTGTCGCCGTACGCTTTGTAGAGGCGTCGGGTGTGGCCCCATTGCTCGTCGTCGATCTTGGCCGGCCGCTCCCCGGCGAGCTTGGTTTTCATTTGAGCTTCGATTTCCGTCGCCGGCACGCCTTCTACCGATGTCACCTTCTCCGGCGCCCAGGTCTGCGGATTGTCGGAATTTCCGGCGCGAGCTGTCTCGCTCATCTTGCAGCCGCTGACAAGGGCGGCGACTACCAGCCCAGCAATGCACAGAGGGCAGCGCGCTCGGATAACAGTTGAGGGGGCCATATTCGCTTCAGTGAACGTTGACGGGGGCTTTCCTTATCTCTCCTTGTTAAGGGCGAAAGTCAGGCCAGAAAAAGCAACGCCGGCGAGTTAAGCCGGCGTCCCTTTCTCAGGATCATTGTACGCACTGCCCGTGGGGATCGGGCTTGGGTTTGTCGACCACCGGCCGATGATCCAGGTTCGCCACCCTCGTAGCCAAGTCGGCGACGTATTGCGCCACCCGAGCCATGCGCTCGTAGTCGATGTACTGCGGCTCGTCGGTCACCTGGTGATAATCGGCGTGGCCGCCAGTGGTGAAGAAGATGATCGGGATGCCGTAGCGCGCGTACTCGTAGTGATCGCTGCGGCAATAGATGTTCTGCGGGTGACCGTTCACATCCATCGAGTAATCGAAGCTGAGGGGCCGCTTCTCCGTTTTGTTGACCACTTCCGCAAGATCACCCAGCTGGGTGGAGAGCCGACGCGATCCGACCAGCTGGACATAATTCGGGTTGCCGTGATAGCGCTGGCCTTCCTTGGTGATGCCGGTGTTATCGGTAGCTGCACCGCGGCCGACCATGTCCATGTTCAGCTGCGCTACTATCGAATCCCGCGGCACGGTGGGATGGTCCGTGTACCACTCCGATCCGTACAGACCCTCCTCTTCGCCGACGTGCCAGACGAAAAGCAGTGAGCGTTTCGGCTTTGCCTTCTGGGCCGCGAAATACTCGGCGATCTCCAGTGCGCTGACGCTGCCAGATCCATCATCATCGGCGCCGTTGTAAATCGAATCGGGTCGGGCCGAGGCGCCGTTGGTGCGCTTGCGAATGTCGGCGATCAAGGCATTTACGTGCGCCTGCTGGGCGGCATCGAGCTGCGGCGGGCGATCGTCAGCGCCGCCGGTCCGGAAAAGGTGGTTTACGATGTAGATCGAGTCGTGCGCAACCGGGCGAGTGCTCCAGCCGATATGGTCGTTGTGGGCGCCGATGGCGACGTACTCTTCACGCAGCTTCGAATCGCTGCCACGGATCACGGCGACGACATTGCGGGCTGGAAATGCGGCCGGGAACTCGCCGAACCTGGGCGTCGACGTCACTGTCGCTCCCAACGCACCCGGCTTGACGCTATCGATGCTGGCGTTGAGCAGCGCGTTGGCGACGCGCTTGTTGACGTACAGGAATGACGGAAGTACCGGATCTTCTTCGTCCTTGAGGATTTGATTCGGCTGCTGAAAGAGCTGGATCATCAGCGGGGGCATCGCCTCGAGACTGGCGACCGCGATACCGGCGGCGTTGGCGTAGCGGCGCGTCACCAGGCTGCGGTTTACGCCGCCACCGGAATTCTGGGACACTCCGTTCGGATTGACCTTGAGCACGACCAGCTTGCCGCTCGCGGCAGCAGGATCGATCAGGGAGGCGGAATCACCCCAGGTTCCGCCGAAGATCGCCTGCACGCCGTCGAGGCTGCGCGCGGCCGATCCCTGATCGCGCACCGCGAAATCCGTCCACGGGTTGAAGGTGGTCGATCCAACAACGAGCTTGCTCGCGGGATCGAACTTGCGGTCGACGAGGTTCACCTTCTGGAAGTAGGTCCCGTTGTCACCCATTGGCTCGAGTCCCATGCGCTTGACCTCGGCGGCGATGTACTCGACGGCCTTGACGTTCCCGGCAGTTGCCAGCAGGCGGCCCTGCATTGAATCATCGGCAAAGATGTAAAGGCGCGTTTTCAAATCTGCGGCGGTAATCGCCCCCGTCGTCGGCGTCGGGACGTGGGTGCGTCCGCGCGTCAGCACGTCCAGGTTCAGAGCGGCTCCGCTTTCTGAGGACGATGTTTGAGCCTGCTGGGCGCCGGCGCTTCCGGCGAGGATAAGCGCGGCAATGAGCGCAGTGAATCCGGGTAAGGTTTTCATGAAGTCTTGGTAGTGGCGGCGTGAGAGTGGGTGAAAGTTAGACACTGGACCGCGGTCGAGTGGGAGTGTTAACGGAAGATTTACAAACCCTATCGAAGGACGGTCCGCCGTATAAATGGTCAGAGTTACGGGCCGGTTGCGAGCTACGGACTAATTGCGAGTTACGAGCTGGCTACGATTTACGAGCGAACTTCGCGCCGGTTCGGTTCAGTTCGCATGTTCGCGCCTCGCAGCTAGCTCGGGACTCGCAGTTAGCTCGCAGTTCGTAGTTAGCTCGTAGTTCGGAACCGGCCCGCACTTTTCTGAATCACTTATCCGCGGCGCGTTTCAGAATCGCAATTTGTCCCTCATGATAAGTATGATGCTGCATCAATCCCCGAATAATTGTCCCCACGGTCTGTCCCGTGCCCAGCGCGGCGTCGCGTTGATCTCCAATCCAGCGCAGCAGATCTTCGGGCTTCAAAGCATCGACCGCCTCCTCTAATTCCCGCTGCGCGGCGCCGAGATCTCCCTTCGCCGACCGCCACGCGGCTTCGCCGCCCTCGGAGTTCGGAACCGGCCAATCCTCCGGCGACTTGGGAGGCGATCCTCGCACGCGTGACGTGACTTCGCGTGTCCAGCTTGTCATGTGCAGCACCAGCTCCCAGATCGTGTGTCCCCTGGGGATGCTGCGCCGAGCCGCCGTTTTGGCGTCGACATCGGCCAGGACAGTGGTGATCGGCGAGCCGTGCCAGGGATCGCCGTCGTAGACGCTGTGTAAGTCCTGCTTCAGCGCATCGAAATCTGATTTCGGTCGCGTCATTTCCTTGGGGCTCATTTGGCTCTCATTGCGGCGACGAGTTCGTTGAAAAGCTGGATGCCGCGACCAAGCGCCGCCAGTTTGGCTTCGTCGAGCGCGCTCACCGAATCCGCCAAAAGCTTCACGCGCCGCGCCCGACCCTCCGCCAGAACGCGTTGTCCTTTGGCTGTCGCCTGAATTTTTGTCAGGCGATGGTCGCGCGGGTCTCCGATTCTCTTGACCAGCCCCGCTTTCTCCAGCCCGGTCACGATCCTCGTCATCGTCGGCGGGCGGACCTGCTCCGCGCGCGCCAACTGGCCGAGCGTCAGCGGGCCGCCGAAAACGACAACGGACAGCGCCGACAGGCGCGGCGCCGAGAGACCGCTGGCGTCATCTTCCTTGCGCAGGGTTCGCAGCAGGTGGATTGCCGCGGAGTGCAGCTTGTCCGCGAGCGCCTCCGCATCACTCACTGGTTTGTCAGAGAGCGCGACGTGCGCTTCTCTCTTCGTCACGCCGCTTAGCTCTTTTCCGGAACTTCGCTCATCAGGCTGACGTTATTACCCTGGCCGTCCGACAGCTCCGCGATCCACACCTCCAGACCGTTCATGCGGGCAATGATGTGCGGCTCGGCGAGGCTCGGCGCGCCCGACGCCTTGATCTGGGCGTACGTCGATTTGATGTCTGGGACATCATAAAACAGCACGGCGTGCTGTTTGTCTCCGTCCTTACCCTGCGCTTCAGGTCCGGCCAGCATCAAACGCACGCCACCGCAATCGAAGAATGAAAGGGCGGGCGGGGCGTCGAAAAGATGCTTCAAGCCAAGCGCATCCCGATAAAACGCTTTGGCCTTTTCAACGGAGTTGACGGGAAGGGCGATCTGCTTGATGCGGGAAAGACTGACGGACATGGGGGCCTCGGAGATCGTTAGCTGTGCTAACGATACCTTCTTCCATGCCACGCGCAAGGGCAGAGGAGAAACTGTCGTAAGTTGTCTTTGTTTAATCTGGAGGCGCGACCTTTTTCTTCCCCTTCGACTTGATCTCCTTCTCGACCATCTCCCCCAGGTCGCGGAGCGTCTCGCGGTCGTCGTCGCTGAATTCGCGTGGATGCTTATCCATGATGCAGAGCGTCCCGACGTTGTGCCCGCCGGGTCCCCTCACCGGCTGTCCCGCGTAAAACCGGATATGCGGCTCCTCGAGTACGAGAGGATTCTGCGCGAATCTCGGATCGAGCACCGCGTCCTCGACCACGAATACCTCGGTGCCCGTAATAGCGTGGCCGCAGAAGGAGAGATCGCGCGAGCTGTCGCCGATCGGCAGACCCTGCTTCGACTTGAACCACTGCCGATCGCCCTCGACGAAGGATACCCCGGCGAACGGCACCGCAAAGACCTTCTGCGCCATACGCGAGATCTTGTCGAAGCGCTCCTCTGGTGCGGCGTCGACAGACGTGCTGAGGCGGAATTCCACCAGCCGCTCGGCCTCGTCCTGCGGGATGAGCGGCCGCATCACTTCTTCGGTCTCCGACCAGAGTCCGCGACTTCTCATCACCGCGGTGATGCGTGCGCGGAACCTGCCGGCGTCGAGCGGCTCGTAGAGGACGTCGTCGACGCCTTGCGACAGGAGATCGGTCGTCTGGCTCTCTGATCCCTCGGGGGCGATGACGATGATCGGCATGTCGACGAGACCGACCACGGTGCGTGCCGCATGCACGACCTGTCGCCCGTCGAGAATCGGTAGTTTGAGCCCAACCACCAGCGCGTCGGGCGGGTCCTGCGCCAGAATTCCCAAGGCTGCCGCGCCGTCATTCGCCATCTGCACCACGAAACGCGACTCCACCAGGATATCGTTGAAGCGGACCCGGTCCGGCTTTTCGGATACCGCGAGCAGTACCTTCGATGGTTTCACCACGCCGCTCTCGTCGAGGTCCGGCAGTTCGGCGTTGACGCGGGGTGTCGCATTGCGCGGGGTACGGCGGCGCTCGAACTCGGTGTACGGAATTACTTCCTCCGCCGTCGTATCGCCCTCCGCGATGTGCCAGAGCGCGTCGTTGTCAAAGGTGTGCAGCGCGCCTGTGCGCAGAGCGTGGGCGCGGATCTCGTCGGCCGTTTTGCCGGTGGTGATCATGCCGCGTACCTCGGGCGTGATCTCCAGGAACTCGATCAACGGCAGTCGACCGGTGTAGCCGGTGAAGCCACACTCCGCGCACCCAGTCGCCTTGACGTGTCTCGCTCTACCGAACACACGCTGCTGGGCGGAGCGAACCATCGGGTGCAGCTCTTCGATCGGCGCCTCATAGCGGCAATGCGGACAGGCTCGCCGCACCAGGCGTTGCGCAGTGACGCCGATGAGACCAGCCGCGACTCTGAACGGCTCGACGCCGATGTTGGACAGACGCGGGATCGCGCCAATGGCGTCGTTGGTGTGCAGCGTCGACAGCACCAGGTGACCCGTCATCGCCGCCTGAAACGCGATCGTCGCCGTTTCCTGGTCGCGGATTTCTCCCACCAGCAGCACGTCCGGGTCCTGGCGCAGCACCGACCGCAACACCCCGGCGAAGGTCAGTCCCTGCCTCTCGTTCACCTGCACCTGGTTGACGCCGCTCAGTCTGTACTCGACTGGGTCCTCGACGGTGACGATGTTGACCGCTTCACCGCGGCGGGTATTCAGCGCGGCGTACAGCGTCGTCGTTTTGCCGGAGCCAGTTGGTCCGGTGACGAGGAGGATCCCCTGCTCGCGCATCAACAGCGCGTTGAATCTTTCCAGTACCTCCGGCATGAAGCCGAGCGTACCCATCGAGACCTGCACCGACCTCTCGTTGAGGAGGCGCATCACGACTTTCTCGCCAACGCGCGTCGGCAGCACCGAGACGCGCAGCGCTACCTCTTCACCCGCGACGCGCACCTTGGCGCGGCCGTCCTGGGGCCGGAATCGCTCGGCGACGTCGAGGTCGGCCATGATCTTGATGCGCGAGACTACTGGTCCGACGCCGATGAACCGTGGCAGCACCATGATGTTCTTGAGCAGGCCGTCGATGCGGAAACGCACCAGCGTCGATGCCTCGTCGTGCTCGATGTGGATGTCGGACGCGCGCAGCTTGATGGCGTTGGCGATGATGGCGTCGACGAGCTTGATGACCGGCGCGTGTACGCGAAGCAGCGCCGCTTCGTCTTCCTCCTGCTCCTTCACCTGCTCGACGCCGACTGCCTGATCGAGCTTCTCGATCAGCCCGTAGATCATGGCATCCGGGCGGAGCGTCTCCTGAACGAGCTTATCGAGCTGGCCTGGCGGGCAGAACAGGGGAGTGACTTCGCGGCTCGTCGCCCAGCTCACTCTCTGGATCGCTTCCTGATCGAGCGGATTGGCCATCGCCAGGTGCACCATCCGGCTGTCGACTTTGACCGGGAGGACGTTGTGCTCCCGGCAAAGTTTCTCGGGCAGGATCTGCATCGCGTTCTTGTCGATGGCCCCCGGGTTGAGATCGACGTAGTCGATACGGAAGGCGTCCTTGACGACCTCGGCGATCTCCTTGAACGAGAGGACGTCGCCGTCGATGAGGGCCTGGGCGATGTATGGTTTCTGCTGGAAGCGCCACCGCTTGATCAGCTCCTGGGTGACGCCGGGCATGGTCGCCACCAGGGAGACCAGCCACTCGTCCTTGAAGCGGAATTTTCGCTCGTTGGGCTGTGGGTCAGCAGGTATCGTCATGTCTTCTGGTGGGGCACTTCAGTCCTGCTGCTCTATAGATGGCAGGCCGTCTAATTGACTGTTTCGACCCCCCGAAGATAACACCTGAGCCACCAGGCAAAACGACCCCGAAAAGGGGGAAAAACTGCAAAGAAGACTACCAGCCGGGAGCCGTGGGCGGAGCGGCTTGGAGCTCCGAGCCGGCCAGCAGCCGCCCGCCGCCCGCCGCCAGCCCCCAGCCGCTTCTAACCCGGTTCGCTATTTGCAAATTGTCCCGGCGCAATACCATCGCCGCGCTGGTCAGCGGTTTTGCTGTTTACCTGCCCCCATCGGGGCAAACATGGTTCCAATGGGCACTGCATCGATCCAACCCCCAACTCATTCCACCGAGGATAGGTCGACGCCGACCCATCATCCCGCCTCCGAGATCCGCAACAAAATCCTCGCCCTCGTCCCTCCCAGCGAGGCACCCGCTGTTCTCGCGCGGTCCGAGAAAGTCGTCATCCAATCAAAGCAGTTGGTCTGGCGGCGAGATGAGCCGATCGAGTACGTCTACTTCCCCGAAAACTGCGTCATCTCCCTGGTTACCGAGATGGAAGACGGCGACTCCGTCGAGGCGATGACGGTCGGGAGCGACGGTTTCGTCGGCATGGCAGTTTTCCACGGCGCTCCATCGTCGCGTCTGAAAGCAATCGGTCAGATCACCGGTGAGACATGGAGAGTGTCGGCCAGCGATTTTCGCGAACTGACCCAGCAATACCGGACTTTCGACCAGCTGCTGCATCGCTACAGCCAATTCGTGTTCGAGACGGTGGCCCAATCCGCTGCCTGCAATCGTCTCCACGTCATCGAGCAGCGCTGCGCGCGCTGGCTCCTCATGTCGCAGGATCGCGTCGGGCGTAATCGCTTCGATCTGACCCAGGAGTTTCTGGCCGAAATGCTTGGTGTGCGGCGCCCGGGCGTGACGGTGGCGATGGGGATTCTGGAGAAAGCCGGGCTGATCACCCACGGCCGCGGCACCATCACGGTCATCAATCGCCAGGGGCTGGAGCAAGCTGCCTGCGAGTGTTACCGCATCATCAAGGGCCGTCAGGCGATTCTAATCGCAGCGGTCAATTGACCGTCGCCGTTTCCACCAGCGGCATCACCGTCTCCGAGAACCGCTCCATCTCCTCGAGCTGCGGGCTGAACTGAAGCAGCAGCAGGTCCACGCCTACTGATTCGAGGCCGCGGATCCGCTCGGCCACCTGCTCCGGGGTTCCCACCAGCCCCGCGCGCAATCCGCGATTGGAGACGGAGTAATCCTCCAGACTTACCTGCTGTTCGAGCGCGGTGTGCGAGATCCAATCCTGGTAGTTCTGGTAGCCCGGTGATCCCGGTTGGACGTTGGTGATCCGCTCCAGCTCCCGCCGGGCTTCGTTCTCGTTCTCGCGGACGATGGCGTACGCGGCAACCCCATACTGCATCGGGCCGAGTCCGAGCTTGTCACGACGACCACTCATGTCGGCGATCTTGGGTGCCACGCGCTCGGGCGGGTCGCCGTGCATCACGTAAGCGTCGCAGGCGCGCGAGATGAGCTCTTTCGCCGCCGGGCTCTCGCCCCCGGCATAGATCGTCGGCCGCGGCCGACGGAATGGCTTTGGCTCGAGGATCGTCTCTTCGACTTTGTAGTGGGCGCCGGAGTAGCTGAAACGAGGCTCGTTCCAGACGCCGTTGACGACGCGTAGCCATTCATCGGTTCGGGCATAGCGATCGTCGTGCTCCTCGAAGTTGATTCCGTAGCGTCTGGCTTCGTCCTTCCACCACGACGACACGACATTGAGGGCGAGACGCCCGCTCGAGATATGATCGATGTTCGCCGCCTGCTTGGCGAAGATCGCCGGCTCGTGGAACGTCGGCCGCACCGCCACCATCAGCTCGAGACGCTGGGTGACCGCCGCCAGCGCCGCCGCCGTCGACCACGCTTCCAGCGAATCGGCATCGATCCCCTTGATGTCGTTCATGAACAGCTCGGCTATCAGAGTGATGTCGTAGCCGATCTGCTCGCTTCGCTGCGCAAGCCGCTTCACGTATTCCCAGGTCGCCGACATTCCCTCGTCGGGAACGTTGCGCAGCCAGCCGCCAAAGACGGGTAACCAGTATCCGTAGCGCATCAGCGGGAGGCGAGAGGCGAGAGGCGGGAGGCGGATAGCTCCCCGGCCCTCTCCGTCGACATGGGTGATACACGGACTTCCCGCCTCTCGCCTCCCGCCTCCCGCCTCTCGCTCAGATAGTCGACTAGCCGCTCGAATGGATCGAAGCCGACGACGTTCCGTCCGTCGGCCACGAAGTTTGACAGCGCGTTGATGTCGTAGAAGTAATGCCTGCCGTCGCGATCGTCGATCAGGTACTCGATCCCGCCGACGTCGAGGTTGACGCGTTCCGCAATCCGTTCCACGTCGCGCACGATCTCCCGCGGCGGCTTGAACTGCTCGACGCGCATGCCATTCTTCTGCGCGTCGACGGCGCAGGCGGCACGCGATAGCTCTTTACCGTCCGTCGTCTGGCAGATGTCAGCCGGGCAGAGATTGAACGAATCCTCAGCCGGGTAGACATTGATCGCGTAGAGAAATTTTCCGTCGAGAACTTCGACGCGGGTAATGTGCCCATCGCGCAGCGGCGCCAGTTCCTGGACGAGGGCCACCCTGTCGACGCCGAGGTCGATCATGCTGCTTTGCGCGGCTTCCTCGAGTGATGCCGGACTGTCGAAACGCGTAATCCCGGCACCGCTACCGCCGATGTTGGGTTTGACGACAACGGGGAATCGGAGGCCGCGAGCAGCAGCCGGAGCCAGCGAACCGTTGTTGATGACGCGCGCTTTCGGGTAGGGCAGCCCGAGCTCAGCGAGTATGTCGAGCTGGAGTGCCTTGGAAGTCTCCATCTCGTAGCATGCAGAGCCGTTCACCACCGGCACTCCGATTCGCTCGAGGTGTCGCAGCCAGCTCTGGGTATGGAACGTCACCTGGCCGTGGCCGCGCAGGTACGCAGACGGGCTCGCTCGATTGAACACGAGCGAATAGGGCGATTCGATTTCGGCCGGGTCATATGAATGCGCTGCGGCATCGACTCGCTCATATGCAATCCCCCGGCGATCCAGCTCGGCGAAGAGCGGTTTGAACCAGTCGGGGTGCTCGTAGTAGATCGCGATCGGCCCATCGGGTGCTGCGGCCATCTTTTCTTCTCGCTTTTGTCCGGTCTCACAAGAAAGCCGCAGGGGGGCAGGCAGGTCAAGGCAGGCTCGGTAAACTACCAGCGGTTTCCATTCGCCTGTCGGCGGGCACAAGTCTGGCTTAGGATGGGGGTATGGACCTGCGTGATCCCGGCGGGCTGAAAACTCGTGACATCATTCGCGTTCTGGCGCTGATATTCGGCTTCTACGTGCTGCTGCGCCTGCTCTGGATCGCGCACCCGGTCGTATTTCTGTTTTTCCTCGGCGTTTTGTTCGGACTACCGGTAGCGCAGGGCGCCGATTGGCTGGAGAAGCGGAGAATCCCGCGCGGGCTCGGTGTCACCATAATCCTTACGGCGTTCATCGGTCTGCTCACCGGCGCCGGCGTCTGGATGGCGCCGATACTCCGAACCCAGTCGCGCGAGCTGCAGGTCCGACTCCCCGAGGCGATGGACAAGATCGATGCCTGGCTCGGCCATCGCGCCAACGGCGTTCTGGGAATGCTGTTCAACGAGGAGAGCGCCACCGATAGCGTCCGGATCGCTGCCGCTCAGCGAGTTGACTCCACTGCGCCTGCTGGCGCCGCCGTTGTCATCGCTGACTCCAGCGCCGATTCCGCTGCCGTCGTTCCCGGCGCAGCAGTGCGTACCACGACCCGGACCCACGAAGTCGAAGTTGGCGGGAATCTGCGTCGAGAAATTACCAGACAATTCCGCGGTGCCCAGCACTCTTTTCTAAGCGTCCTCACTTCAACATTTGCGGTGTCGGGCGCGCTGCTCCTGGTGCTCTTCATCGCTGCATACATCGGCGTCGATCCCGCTCTCTATCATGGTGGCATTCTGGAGCTGGTGCCCGCTCGTGAACGCGATCGAGCGGCAGTGACTCTTACCCGCCTCGCCACCACTCTCCGGCGATGGCTGGTGACGCAGCTCATCGCCATGGCCGTTATTGGCACTGTTACGACTCTTTTCCTGTTCTCGATTCACGTCAGGGCGGCGTTACCGCTCGGCATCCTGGCCGGAATCTCGAAGTTCATTCCGATCGTCGGCTCGATCTTCGCCGCGATCCCGGCGATGGCGATGGCGTTCATCGACTCGCCGCACAAAGCGCTGCTCGTAGCGATCGGCTATTTCGTGATCCAGTTCATCGAGAACCATCTGCTGGTGCCGGTTCTGATGAAGGCCGGAGTCAATCTGCCGCCCGCGCTCACACTGGGAATTCAGGCGCTGATGTCGGTTTTGTTCGGGTTCCTGGGCCTGTTGGTGGCTGTGCCGCTACTTGCCGCCGTTCTTACGATCGTGAAGGCGATGAACGCCGCCGAGCTGCGCGAGATATCGGCCGAGGCCGATGCAACGGTAGCAGCTACCCGCCCACAAGTAGCAGATCGAGCGCGTGCTCGATCATCGGGCCAGCTATGATCAGCGACTTCAGCGAATGTGAGGCGAACGGGATCACGGTGTAGGTCATTCGCGCTCCGCCTGCCTCGATGAAGGCTCGGTCCGATTTCCGTTCCTTGTCACTGGCGCCGCGCAGCAGCGCGATCCGAACGTCTGCCGGCGTGTTTCTGATTTGCTCTTCGACGGCAAAACTTCCGGGCTCGGTCGGCTCCCCTGCGTTGACCTGATCCTTGATCGTCACCGTCGGGTGATCTCTCTTGGTTGGCCCGAGGGCGAGCACGCCGACGACGCCCGATCGCGTCGTAGCCGGGGAGCACCGCGTAGGCGACGGCAGTCAGAAGGAGAGCCAGTGCCAGGTGCGAATGGGGCAGGGTCCACACCTGGCGCATCAAGTCGCGGTAGTGGTACGACTTTAGCTCGCGCTCCAGCAGCAGGAGCGCAATCGACACCGCGACGACCATCGCTGCTGGTCCGATCGCGCGTGAGATTTTCGACTTCATTTATCAGTCAAGTGGCGATGCCACGTGATGCGTGTATATAATCCAAGCTCGTCTTAAGATTCGTTGGCGTCGCTGTCACACCGATTACAGCCCTGGTGTTCGTAAGGCACCAGGTGTCGAGGAGATTTCATGATTCGCTATGCGACTCGAATACCCCTGATCGCATTGTTGGCTTGCCTGACCGTGCCGATCGTTGCTCACGCGCAGCAAGCACCGTGGCGGCAGGTTTATAAGGACGCCGACGTCACCGTCGTCTTCGATACGGCGAGTCTCACGCTTCAATCGCCGGGCACGTGGACCACGGTCACCAGCTGGGACTATGCAAGGCCGCGCATCACCGAGCAGAAAAAGCCGTACAGCCGACTGGTCGAGAGGGCCTATGTCCGCTGCTCGCCGGTGCGGGTGAAACGGGTCCGGAGCACCGTCTATGCGGCCAACAACGTGCTGGTGAGGGACGAGGGCGAGGTCGATCTACGGGACCAAGCTCACATGGTCTGGGACCGGCCAAAGCCGGGAACCGCCGGGAAAAACGCCTTCGAAGCAGTCTGCGGAATCATCACCAGAAGGGGCACTGGAAGGGCAGCTCCTGCGACCGCGGCGCCGACCAAAACCGCTCCCAAAAAAGCCACTGCCAAGAAGACAACGACGCGCTGAACCAGCCCCTGCTTGGCCCAGCGTAACTCCTGCACAGCTAAGGAGTTAACACATGGGCTTGGCTTCTGAGATTCCATGCCAAGAACGTGATTTTCGGATGCCCGAAAACACCCCCTGATGGCAAGCTGGTTGCTCTATCTAACTGTGCGTTATTCACAGGGGAGCAGCCAATGATGCGATTACTTGAATCCAAGAAAACCAACAAGAAGGGACGGTCGCTAAGCGGGACCATCTCTAGTGTCATATTGCACGTGCTCGTGATTTTCCTCGCCGTCTTCGCTACCGCCAATGCCGGCATCCGTAAGTCGGACCACGTCAAGGCGGAGAAGCTCAACTTTGTGGAGATCAAGAAAAACGATCCACCTCCACCGGTAAAGAAGGAACCCCCGCCGCCACCGAAGAAGGTGGAGGCGCCCAAGCCCAAGGTTCCAGAGCTCAGGATTGAGATGCCGAAGGTCGAGACCCCGGCGCCGCCCAAGGGCTTCAAGGTCCTTCCGCCGCCGGTCAACATCCCGACCAACCTGCCGACGATCGACCTGTCCAAGGCCGTCACCAACGAGAACGACTTCAGCGGCAAGGGTGTCGCTGGCGGATCGGCTAATGGCGTGAAGGGCGGCACCGGCAAGGAAGGCGACACCGGTAAGGACGCGGGCAAGAAGGAAGAGGAGCACGGCCCGTACATGGAGTTCCAGGTCGAGAAGCCGGTCGCAAAAATCGGCGGCGAAGCCCCGGAATATCCGAACTCGCTCAAGGACCAGGGGATTGAGGGGCAGGTCCTGGCACAGTTCGTCGTCAACGAGAGCGGCCGTTACGAGCCGGGCACCCTCAAGATCATGAGTTCGAGTAACCCAGCGTTTAGCGCCGCCGTGAAGGATGCGCTCCCCCGTATGAGATTCTCGGCGGCACAGATCGGGGGTAAGAAGGTTCAACAGCTCGTTCAGATGCCGTTTCAATTCCACATAGCCCATTAAGCGAGCAACCCGATCGAGTAAAGCCGCGGGGGATTCCCTCCGCGGCTTTGCGTTGTCCGGCCCGGAATCGGCAATGAGAGGGCGGTGTATGATGGACCAATCGGATAGATTGAACCGCTCATGAATCGAATCCTCGTCACCGGAGCGATGGCTCTCGCCCTGCTTGCTCCGGTGGTTCACGCACAAAATCGAACTGCTCGCCCGAGTCGTCCCAAGCCACAGCAGCCGGTAGAGGTTCCGCCGGCGGTGGTCGTGCTGCAGGTCGACACCACAGCGGGCGACTCCACGCGCACGATCGTCCAGCGGGACTTCGACTACGGCGATCGCATCCAGCCGCTCTTTCTCGACAGCGCGACGCTGGCTGAGATCTGGCAGCCCGGCGCTCGACGCATCAACTTCGCGCCGCTGGCGCAGACGCGCGCCACCCTGGTGGTGAGGGCGCGGCCAACGAGCGCCGGGCTGCACGTCGAACTGTTCGACGCGGCGCGCGGAGTACTAAAGCAGGAGGACTACTTCAGGCTTCCGAAGCTGCTGCCCGCCAATAGACTCGCCATGGTGCGTGACTCGCTCAACGAAATCCTCGACAGGAGAGCCGCCGCGCTGAGCGAGGCGCTGGCAGCGGACTCCGCCACCCGGGACAGCCTCGAGCGGGCAGCAACGAGAGTCGTTCCCATGAAAACCACGCGCGATCGCGCCAACGCGCGTCGCGCCCAGGCGGCGCGGGATTCGATTTCACGCGAGCTCGATCGGCACGCCATACTGCTCCGCGCCAACGCGGTGCAGGACACGATTCACTTCGATTCGGTATTCGCTCGCATCGCCGCCAGGGATTCGGTGGTGCGGGACTCCCTGGCCCGCGAGCGAAGACTCGGCATCCACGTCGTCAGCGATGAAGTCGAGCGCTGGATCACCGGCACTCGCGGGATCGCGGCAACGAGGATCGCGTTCGTCGATGGCACCAAGCTCAAGATCGTCGACAGTGACGGTGCGAATGAGCGCACTCTTCCGACGGCGGGGGCAGCGCTGTCGCCGGCCTGGAGTCCGTCGGGCAAAACGATCGTCTACGCCGATGCGGACGACCGCGGAACCAGAATCGCGACGTTCGACCTGCGGACGATGCGACCGCGACTTCTATCCGCGTCGACTCGCGGCTTGAACATCACCCCGGTCTATACCAGAGACGGGAAAAACATCGTCTGGGCAAGCGGCGGCGACGCGCCGGCGGAACTGGTACTGGCGAGTGCGAGCGGTGAGGACAGCGTCGCTGTGCCTTACGTCGGACGCCGCGGCGCCGAAACCACCTCGCCCAGTTTCAGTCCGGATGGAAAGCAGATCGTGTTCATGTCGCCGGTGCCGCTGACGCCGCAGCTGTACACGATGAACGTGGACGGCACCGGCCTGAGGCTTCTCACTCCAGTGGTGCCGGGGAAGCGCAGCTATCGAACCGGGCCGGAGTGGTCGCCGAAGGGCGACGAGGTCGCGTATCAGCAGCAGAGCGGAGACTTCCAGGTCTGGACGATTCGCCTGAAGGATCGCGTGATGAAGCAGCTGACGAACGAAGGCGAAAACGAGGATCCCGCTTGGGCCCCCGATGGTCGTCACCTCTCCATCACCCGACGCCTCGGCGCGATCGGCGATCCGCGCAGCATCTGGATTCTCGACAAGCAAACCGGACGCCTGCGTCAGCTCACCACCACCGGCGATGCCCGACTCTCGGACTGGTCGCCGCCGCTAAGGCCGAATTACTGAACGGCTCTAGCGCGGCGACAGTTGCCACGTTTAACGATCGCTCAGTACGAACCCCGCCAGGGGCGTCCCTCCCGCCGCCCGATCCGCGATCACGATCGTCCGGCCAGTTCCCCCCCCCAACACGACGTTGTTGATCGTAAGTACAACGCTTGACGAGCGGGCCGCCGGCAGCGTGCCCGCGGGAACCGCGCGCACCTGGTAGGTTCCCGGCGCGAACACGGTAGAGGCCGACGAGCGGTAGGTGAGACTCGCCGCCGTGGGTGTGGCCGCGGCGAGGTCGGCATTCGGCGCGGTGAGGAAGACGTCGAGTGCTCCAGCCGACGGGCTCATGTTGATGATCACAAGCTCCACCTGGCTCGCCGTCGGGATCGGGTTCGGGTCGGTGGTGATGAAGTTGGTGACCGCGCTCCCGCCACTTCCGCCAGTCGCGTAGACAGTGTAGTCGGTGTTGGCGGCAACGGTGAACGTTATCGTTGCGACCGTCACGCTCGTGTCGGCGGTTTTCTTGAGCACCATCGACCGATCACCAGTGAGAATCGCGGAGTAGTTCGCGGTCGAAGGCGATGGCAAAGTGGACGGCGTCGCCACGCCGTAACCGAGATTCACTCCAAAGGGCACGCTCTCCAGAATCGCATTCACCGGGATCCGCGTCGGATCGTTGATCAAGTTCACCAGCCGCACTCGACCGGTGGTTCCAGTCGGCTCGAGAGGACCCGGCGCTTCCTTGGTTCCACACGCAGCGGCGGCGAGAGCCAGCGCGGCGACTAATCCAAAAGATTTCATCGTCATGGTTCGCGGCCTCGTCAGTAGGTGCAGCCTGATGGGAACGACGTGGGCTCCGTTGGATCTGGAGGCACGTTCGGATTTGCGTTGCGATCGCCGAGCGCGTACGGTATCCAGCAGCGCTGACCCTCGTTGGGAACTCCCGGTGCAGCGACCGGACCGAAGATGTGATTTCTGCGTCGAGCGTCTTCCCAGCGCAGACCAGTACCAAGCAACTCATACCGGCGCTGTCTATAGATCTCGTCGAGCAGAGTTGCCGCGGTCTGTCCAGCGCCGAGCGCTGGCAGGCAGGCCTTTGGATCGTCGATGCCGCGATTGCCGGTGCAATCAGTGCGCACTGAATCGATCACCGCCTGTGCCTGAACCAGCTGGCCGGTGTTGACCAGCGCCTCGGCCTTGATCAGTAGCGCCTCGTCGGGGAAATACACTGGCAGCGGCGACTGCGGATTGGCGTAGCGATTCCAGAGATCCAACAGCGCGCCAACGCGGCCGGTCGCGGTTGTCGATGGAACCACGAACCACGTGAACCGCTGGTCGCCGGCTTCCATCGACAATCTCCACTGCCTGCGCGGGGAGATTCCGTTGGTACCGCCGGTGACGTTGGCGTAGAAATTCACCGCCGGCGACGGGAAAGTCAGCATCGACATCGCAGACGGACCCGTCCGTCCCACCGCGTTGGCGGCAGCAAGAGCGGTGGCGTCGTCATTGGCCATTCGCGCATACCGCGCGCGCAGCAGGTGAATCACGTTGGGAAGATTCACACCCGGCGTCAGAATACTGTTGTTGAAGAACGTGCTCGGCGGGGTAGCGGCGATCTCCGATTCTGCGGAGTCGAGCAGCTGGCGAACGACGGGCAGCGCCGTGGCGCGGTTGACATAGGTTGGTGCGGTTTCGCCAAATGTGTTGATCGGGATCTGCTGATAAGTCTGTAGCGCCTCGCCGAGTGATTCCGCTTTCAGCGCGAAGGCAAGCGCGCGAAGACCACTGCGAGTGCCGGCATCGAATTGTCCGGCGAGCGAGTTCGCGCCATTCAGCAAATCGTTCGCGGTGCGAACGGTTCTGTAGATCGAGTTGAATACGTTTTCGTCGATACCAGTACCAGGAGGGACCGAGCCCTGCTCGGCGTCGCTGATCGAAATCAGCGCGGCGGTGGTCGAGGCGAACTCGTCGGTCACCAGACCGGCCATGTAGGCGTAATTGCCATACGACTGAGCGAAGCGGCCCTGTAGTCCCGTTGCCAGCGCGATCACGCCGTCGGGACTGCTGGTGACCTGCTCCTCGGTCGGTTGATTCGGGTTTTGAAGATCCAGGTTACACGCCGCGAGCATTATCGCGGCGGTGGCGCCCAGACACTGTCTCATCATGCGCATAGGTGAGATTCTCCGAGCGTCAGAAAGTGACCCGCGCGCTCAACTGCCACACGCGCGGGATGGGGTAGCCACCGAAGTCGAAGCCGCGGTCTGCCGCGGTGGTTTGTACGGATTGCAAACCACCGGCGTTTGTCCCGAAGAGATTGATTTCAGGATCGTAACCGCTGTAGTTGGTCCACACCGCGAGGTTGCGTCCGGACAGAGTCAGGTCGACACCGTCGCGGAAGTAGCGGCGGACGCCCGGCCAGTCGAGTGTGTAACTGGCGCTCAGCTCGCGCAGCTTCACGAACGTCCCGTCTTCGATCCAATACTGGAAGATTCCCTGGGTGCGCGCGTTCCATCCGGGCGGCAGCTTGCGCGGGTCGCCATAGGGGAGGAGCTCCCGCTCGTACGTCTTCGAGTTGCTGGCGATGCCGGCGTTCTGCGCGCGCGTCGAGAGATTCATGATCTTGTTGCCGAAAACTCCATCGAGCAGAGCGCGCAACCGGATCTTTTTGGCCAGGGTGAACTCGTTGAAGAAGGATCCGGTCCACTTCGGGTTCGGGTCGCCAAGGACTTTGTTGAGGGAATCGTTGCAGGTGCCGTGACTCAGTGCTTCTCTGATGGCGAGTGTCGCTCCCATGTCAGCCGTCTG
>JBKPDS010000145.1:0-10499 GCA_046727995.1 Gemmatimonadota bacterium | reverse complement strand
TGGATTTTTGCAGCCCTCATCACGACGGTCTTCCCCGCCGTGGTGAGCACTTTTGCACCGGCTTATATCTTCCTCTTCTTCTGCGGGATGATGGTGCTGCAGCTGATCTGGGTTCGCACGATGGTCCCGGAAACCAAAGGCGTACCGCTCGAAGAGATTCAGAGGCGGCTCGGCATCGAAGTATGAAATCGCGGCCCGTAGTTGTCGGACTTGGCGAAGTACTGTGGGACGTTTATCCGGACGCCGCACGCTTCGGTGGGGCGCCGGCAAATTTTGCGTATCACGCAGCCAGCCTTGACGCTGAGTCGTGGCTGGCGAGCTCAGTCGGTGTCGACGACCCGGGCGATCGTGCACTCGATACTCTCCGCCAGCACGGAGTTGAATCGGCATGCGTGGCTCGTGATGCAAAACACCCAACCGGCCGTGTGGACGTCACCCTGGATTCGGTGGGCCGGGCCTCCTATGAATTCGCCGACGACACCGCGTGGGATCACATTGCCTGGTCCGATGCTCTCGACTCGCTCGCCCGCCGTTGCGACGCCGTTTGCTTCGACACTCTGGCGCAGCGATCGTCGCAGTCACGCGAAACGATTCAGCGGTTCGTGAAGACGACGCCGTCCAGCGCGTTGCGGATGTTCGACGTCAATCTCCGGAAGCAATTCTACGATGCCGCTGTCATAGACCAATCGCTGCGACTGGCAACCGCCCTCAAGCTGAATGAGGAAGAGCTGCCGATCGTCGCTCGACTGTGTGGCGTCAACGAATCCCCTCCGCGTGACGCCATGCGTGCCCTGATGAAAATGTATTCGCTCCGCCTGGTTGCTCTGACGCGTGGACCACACGGCGCAACGCTCATTGCAGGCGCCGAGGAATCAACGTTTCCAGCACTGATCACCACGATTGTCGATACCGTTGGTGCCGGCGATGCATTCACCGCCGGGGTGGTAATTGGTTTTCTGGCCGGCCTGCCACTCGCCGAGGTCAACGCCCATGCGAATGCAGTCGCATCCTTCGTGTGCTCTCAGCCGGGCGCTGTCGCGGCGCTCCCCGATTACCTGAAAAGCCCCGCGCCAGCACCGTAACGGCTTACCGTAATAGCAGGAAGTACCGCGACGCGGACTTCCACCGGCCCGGCCTCCCGATCGCGCGGTTGGCGATCAATAGGACCGAGGGCCGAGGACCAACGGCATCTATGAACGCGGACTAATTGAGGATCGAGGACCATCGAGGACCGTCCTCAGTTGTCCGCACTCCTCGATTAGTCCGCGATTATCAATGCACTTAGTCCTCGGGCCTCGGTCCTATTTAATGCACTTGGTCCTCGGCCCTCGGTCCTCCTCTGCCGATCGACTGTATCATCCCCTGAAGCAAGATCCCGCGTGTATTGCTGTTGACATAATCGGGTTGTACTATGGCGCCTGTACACTCTTCGGCGAGGTGCTATATGCGTTACTCTCAACTCACCCTGGCGGGCGTCAGCGCCGCCGCATTGTTCCTTGGCTGCGAGGATTCGACGACTTCGCGACAGAGGACCGGGCTAGAAATCACGGACCCTGCCATGACAATGGCGGTGGGCTTCACCACCACGGTGCTCGCTCGCGGCAACGCCGGAGGGTTTCACGTGAACTCCAAGGTGGGCGACTACAACGTTGAGATCAACGCGCAGGACAACACCGACTTCGTAATGGCAAGAAATGTCGTGGAGCCAGCTGGGAGCTCCGGATGGCACTCCCACCCTGGTCCCGTCTTGGTCGTCGTCAAGACCGGCACGATCACGTTTTATCGCGCGCGGGCTCACGGGGAGGGGAATGACGGGATCTGCTCGAGCACCACTTATCCCGCGGGTAGCGCATTCATCGAGATGGGTGGCCAGCTCGCCAACGCAAGAAACGAAGGCGCCGTTACCGATACGGTTTATGCCACTTACTTTGTGCCAGCGGGTGCGGCCACGCGTATCGATCAACCGGCGCCAGGTGGGAATTGCCCGACCTGATTCGCTGGCGAGGAGGAGAGGACCGAGGGCCGAGGACCCGGTGCATTAAATAGGACCGAGGCCCGAGGACTAAGTGCATTGATAATCGCGGACTAATCGAGGAGTACGGACAACTGAGGGCCGTTCTCGATTGCCCTCGATCCTCAATTAGTCCGCGTTCATCGATGCCGTTAGTCCTCGGGCCTCGGTCCTAAGCGCGCGTCGTGAGTTTGTGACAACGCACAATTAATAGGCGTCAGCATGGGTGTGTGAGCCAGTCATCGAAGTCAGGGAGCTGACGCGACGCTTCGATTCCAAAACAGCGCTCGACGCGGTGACCTTGTCGTTGCCGCGCGGCGCGGTGTACGGCCTCGTCGGCGCCAACGGCGCGGGCAAGACCACGCTCATCAAACACATTCTGGGTCTGCTCCGCGCGCAGAGTGGATCCGTTCGCGTGTTCGGCCTCGACCCCGTCGCCGATCCGGTCGGCGTGTTGTCGCGCATCGGGTATCTCTCCGAGGAAAACGATCTCCCCGGCTGGATGCGCGTCGACGAGCTCATTCGCTACTCGCGGGCGTTTTATCCCGCCTGGGACGATGATTACGCCGAGGAGCTGCGCCAGTCGTTCGCGCTCGATCCGGCCGCGAGAATCAAAGACTTGTCCAAGGGACAGAAGGCGCGCGCCGGAATGCTGATCGCGCTGTCGTATCGTCCAGACCTGTTGGTGCTGGACGAGCCTTCGTCGGGGCTCGATCCCATCGTCCGCCGCGACATCATCGGCGCCATCATTCGCACCATCGCTGATGAAGGACGCACCGTCCTGTTCTCGTCGCATCTGCTGGAAGAGGTGGAGCAGGTCGCCGATCACGTCACGATGATCAACCGCGGAAAAATCGTCCTGAGCGCTTCACTCGATTCCATCAGGGAATCGCACCGCGTCGACGGACGCGTCCCATCGCTCGATGAGATTTTCGTCACGCGGGTGGGGATGTCCGCCACGGGTTCCGACGGATAACAGTGCGAACTGCGAGCGAGGGTGGGTATTTGCACTTACCCATCGCGAGGAGTGTGGGTATTTGCACTTAAGTATTGCGCAAGCAATCGGCTGGGAATTTCGACAGCGGCATCGCTGGGGATTGATCGCGCTGATCGGCTACGTGGTGATGCTCGCCGTCATCAAGCTGGTGGTTGTAACCCGCGGTGTCTTCATCCACCTCGATAGTCCCGAGAGCTTTGCATTCATGGTAATGATGCCGCTGACGGCGACGTTCACGTACTTGCTGGCGGTGTTCTCCTTCGGCCTCGACGGTGATCTCGCCGCGCGCCAGTCGATGTATCCCGCGCGCATGTTCACCCGACCGCTGACGTCCGACGCGCTTGCCGGGCTGCCGATGCTCTATGGCACGCTGGTGATGATCGTACTGTGGCTGGTGACGAGACTCCTCGCGCTATGGCCAACCGGAATCCTAATTCCATGGGCATGGCCGGGTCTCCTGCTGGCGTCACTCCTCGCCTGGACACAGGCGCTGACCTGGATGCCGTATCCGCTGACAGGACTGCGGATCATCGCCGCCGTGCTCGTGCTTGGCACGATCGACACGCTCGCTCTCCTCGCGCTGCATTTCCACGCTCGCGAATCCGTAATGCTCGCTATTCTGGCGCCGCAGATTCCGCTCGCGTACGTCGTCGCGCGCTTTGCCGTCGCGCGCGCTCGTCGTGGCGAAGTGCCGGATTGGCGCGGTGCGCTCGTCCGCGTAACGCCAGTCGCGGAGGTCCTGTCGCACCGGCGCGACCGTTTTGCAACGCCCGCCCGCGCACAGGCATGGTTCGAGTGGCGCCGGCACGGCCGCTCGCTTCCGATGTGGGTCGCGATCCTCTTGCCGTTCGAGCTGGTGCTGCTATGGGTCGCCGGCGATTCCACATCACTCATTGTCGAGATTTTGCTCTCGGTCCTACTCACTCCAGCGTTCATGGCAACTTTCGCCGCGGCGGCGGTGAGCCAGTCGAATCCGTCCGCGAGCGATGCCTACGGCGTGAGTCCGTTCATCGCCACTCGCCCACTCACCAACGCCGAGCTCGTTGCCGCCAAGCTCAAGATGGCGATCCGCAGTACCGCTTTCGCGTGGCTACTCGTACTCCTTGCCGTTCCTCTTGCGCTCAGATTCTCGGGAACCGACACAGTGGTGCTCGAACACTGGCGTCACCTTACCGCAATAGTGGGAACGCCGCGCGCGATCGGGTTTCTGTTGCTGGTAATGTGGGGATTCATCGCGTTGACGTGGACCCAGCTGGTGCAGAGTCTGTACATCGGGCTCACCGGTCGCGGCGCAGTCATCAAGGGAAGCGTGGTTCTCGTCCTGGGATTTTTCTTCCTCTTCGGGCCATTCGCCGAGTGGATCGTCGAGACTCAGCGCCTTGGTCGGATCTGGAGCGCGCTCCCGTTGATCTTTACCATCCTCGTCAGCCTGAAAATGATCGCTGCCGTCTGGATCGGCGTGCGTCTCTATGAACGGCGTTTGCTGAGCGATCGCATGCTGGTGATCGGGGCAGCGTGCTGGTCAATCGCGGTCTTCGCGCTGTACGGCGTGCTGGTTTGGTTGTACGACGCGCCCCATATCCCCCACTATCTGGTGATGCTCGTCGCAATTCTCTTAATCCCACTGGCACGACTGTCGGCGGCTCCATTAGCGCTGGCGTGGAATCGTCATCGCTAATGAAGGAGGAAAACGTTCCGTTTTCCGCGCCTGGAAGGCGGTTCGCGCTCGGCGCGGCGCTGGCTCTCATCGGCCTGCCCGTCGCAATAGTTCCCATCGAGGCGATCTCCTTCTACTCGGCGAATCGCGACAACGGATCGTTCGTTTCGTCGGGTGAAAAACGAGAATACGTGCTCTACGTGCCAAGGAGCTACGACAGATCGAGGCCGACGCCGCTCGTCATCAGCATGCACGGTGCGGGGCTATGGGGTGCGGCGCAGCGCGACATAAGTCGGTGGAACGAACTCGCCGATCGGAAGGGCTTCATCGTTGTCTATCCGTCGGGAGCTGGCGGCAACGGAGTCAGAATCTGGCGGGCGGAGCCGGGCGACGGACTGATGAAGGATGTCCGATTCATCTCCGATCTGATCGACACACTGAGCGCCTCTTACAACATCGACTCCACACGGATTTACGCGAATGGGCTTTCCAACGGAGGCGGGATGTCATTCGCCCTTTCCTGCACTCTGTCGGATCGAATCGCAGCGGTCGGCATGGTGGGAGCCGCGCAGACTTTGCCGTGGCGCTGGTGCGTGGAGCGGGAGGCGGGAAGCAGCAGCCGGCAGGCGGAACGACCGGTGCCGGTGATTTCGTTTCATGGAACCGCGGACCCCGTCGTTCCCTACAACGGCGGATCGTCGTGGGTATCGCCCCGACCGTTTCCGAATGTGCCGCGGTGGTCAGCGAACTGGGCGAAAAGAAACCGGTGCGGAGACAATCCTCACGAATCGAGGGTAGCCAGCGATGTCACTCGTCGTGAATACACCGGCTGCGCTGACGACGCGGCGGTGGTGCTCTACACCATCCACGGAGGCGGGCACACCTGGCCTGGCGGAATGCCGCTCCCGGAATGGTTCGTCGGTCGCACGACTCGCAGCATCGATGCGACGAGTCTGATGTGGGCCTTCTTTATGGAGCACCCTCTGCGGCCCGCGAAATGACGCCGATCGTGCGCTTGCTGACTACTTCTCGGAATCCTTTGCCGACTCGTCGCGACACTAACTCTCCTTCGCCGCCTGTTCGCCCGACGGCGTAAATACCTCCACCGCCAGCTTGAACGTCCGCTGCTCCTCCGGATTCAGCGCGCCGACACTCATGATCTGCCGCGTGATCTCCTGCCCTTCACTGCCGAGGATCGAGAGCACTATCGAATACTCCCAGGCCTCGCCCGCGGCTGGATGCTTGATCGTCCCCTCCACACGGAGCGGAGAGAAGCTGGGTGGCGCTCTCCGCTTCCGTTGTGAGTCGAATCTCAGACTGTGATCGCAGGCGGGACAGATCGTCGCACTCTGCAGAATCGTCGCTTTGCAGTGCGGACAAAGGCGCGCTTTCCCCGGCGAGCTCACGCTCGTCGTACTCACGATGCGCCGTCGGTCTCCACTCTGAGTCTTGGCGGCGGAGATGCGGCTTCATCCCAGCCGAACGAGACGTTGCCTCGCATGCGGGACCCGCTGGCAACGGTAAGAGAACCGGCCTTGAGATCTCCATTCAGAATGCCGCTGGCGAGGAGTTCGACGCGTGACGCGCCTTCGATGTTTCCTTCGAGATCACCGGCAATGGTGACCGTGTCTGCCCGCACAGATCCGGTGATCTTGGCGCCGGGCTCGATGGTCAGGTCGCCATCGACATTCACATCACCCTTGAAGCGGCCAGCCATGCGGACGTGGCCGGCGCCCTCGATCTTGCCGTCGATTGTGAGACCGGCAGCAATCACAGTCTCTTTTCTCTCTGTGGACCTCGGCCGCACAGCCGGCTCATAACTCGGCAGGGGATTCGAAAACGAATCGGTATCCTTTCGCGGCGGGGATTCTGGCATCAGCGAGGGATCTTTCCGGGGAACGGTTTGCTCTTTGAAGATTGCCATTGCTCAAGGCTCCTATTCTGCGCGGGCGCGGACTCGCACCCCGCCCAGCAAATTGGTGATTGGAGGGAGTCATCGACGGCGAGTTGGCGGAGAGTTCCCGCCATGAAACAAGCTAAGCCGGTGTCGCAAATTACCTGAAGTGCAACGTCTGCCAAGCTGAGCCGCGCAGACCCGGCTCAGCTTCCAGATTCATCGCGGGCGTACCTTGATGCGGCCGGTCATGTTCATCGCCTTATGCGGGAGGCAGTAGTAGTTGTAAGTCCCCGCGGGAAGACCGGCGAGTGAGACTCTGTAGACCTCGTTGGGTTCGATGATCATCGCACCACTCAATGGCCCGATCGTCTGACCCATGTTCTTCTGCAGCGTTGCCGCCGCTCCAGCCGGGATACCGTCTTCCCGGAAGGCGACGTTGTGTGGCCCGCCGGAGACGTTGACGAATCGCACGACATCACCGACGCGCGCCGTAACGGACGCTGGCACGAAGCGGAAACCCTTCTCGTTTCCCACCATTCGCACCGTGATCGTCGCAGCTGCATGATCTCCCCGCAGCGGAAGAGCGGACACGATGAGAGCAAGAGCCGGAAAGGCAGCGATCCAGAGAGATTTTTTCATCGAAGCTCCAAGTAAGGCATTCAGAGGACTTTCCTCGTCAAACCAACTGGATACATAGACCAGGCCACTGCCCGTAGGTGTTCGTGTCCGGTTCCCCGAGACTAATCCGCGTATACCATAGAAAGGTGGGTCTTAACACCGGGTAGCGGAGGTCTGAATTGCCGGATCTGCGGATTGGCGCCATAGTTGAGTCGCGCGCAGCGACCTCAGGAGAAACCCGAGGCGCATGCGGCCGCCAGGATGGCGGTGATGGCGAGGGCGGAAAGACAGCCGGTGTTGCGGGTGGTGAAGGCTCGCATCGAGCGCCTCCTTATCAATGATGTCGGCCGCGGCAGGGTCGATTGCGGCTTCACCTGTAGATGCGGCCAGGCGCTGGAAAAGCGGACATGGGCGCGGGAGGCGGGGGACTAGCGACGACGTCGCACGGGCGTGATTATCGGAGTCCATCCGATCTCACCCTTCATGACTCACATCGATTCTGCTATGCGTGCGACCTCTCTGATGGTGCTGGTCGGAGCGGTCGCCGCGACCATCCCGTGCGTCGCTCCGGCACAAGCACCCGGCCGACAGCCCGCGGCTCCAGCAACGACTACCCTACTCGTCCCCGATCGAGTTTGGGACGGCGTGCAGGACGCGCCGCATACCGGCTGGGCGGTGCTCGTCACCGGTAACCGCATCGTCGCCGCCGGTACGCGTGGTGGGATCACCGTTCCCGCCGGTGCGACGACGATCGATCTCGCGGGCACGACACTGATGCCGGGACTGATCGACGCGCACTCGCACGTCCTTTTGCATCCGTACAACGAAACATCGTGGAACGACCAGGTCCTGCACGAATCACTGGCGCTCCGCACAGCGCGCGCAGTCAATCACTTGAGGGCCACGCTGATGGCGGGCTTTACGACGCTTCGCGATCTGGGCACCGAAGGCGCCGGCTATGCTGACGTCGGACTCAAGCAGGCCGTGGATCAAGGCATCATCCCCGGTCCGCGAATGTTCGTCACCACACGAGCGATCGTCGCCACCGGCGCATACGGACCCGCGGGTTTTACTCCGGAGTACGCGAACGACATTCCGCAGGGTGGCCAGGAAGCGAGCGGGCTCGACCAGATGGCGCAGGTGGTGCGCGATCAGATCAAACACGGCGCGGACTGGGTGAAGATCTATGCCGATTACCGCTGGGGACCGAACGGCGAGACAGAGCCGACGTTTACGCTGGACGAGCTAAAGGAAGCCGTCGAGATCGCCAGCACCTCGGGACGGCCGGTGACAATGCACGCGACGAGTCCCGAAGGAATGCGCCGCGGAATTCTCGCCGGCGTCACGACAATCGAGCACGGCGACACTGGCACGCCAGAGGTGTTCAAGATGATGGCCGCGCGCGGTATCTGTTTCGTTCCGACGCTCGCCGCGGGTGATGCCGTCCTGCAGTACCGCGGCTGGCGGAAGGGCGTCGACCCCGATCCGCCGTCCATCGTCGAGAAGAAGAAAAGCTTCAGAGCCGCGCTCGACGCCGGCGTGACGATCTGCAACGGCAGCGACGTCGGCGTGTTCACTCATGGCGACAACGCGCGGGAGCTCGAGATGCTGGTCGCTTACGGGATGACTCCCGTAACCGCGCTCCGCTCGGCGACGTCGATCGACGCCAAGATGCTGCGGATGGGCGACCAGCTCGGGCAGGTAAAGGAGGGCTTTCTGGCCGATCTGATCGCGGTGAAGGGCGACCCGACAAGGGATGTCTCGGCGATTCGCCAGGTGCAGCTGGTGATGAAGGATGGGACGATCTACAAGCAGTGAAACGGTTAGCGCCTGGATTTGTCGACCCATTAATAGTTGAGACCGAGGGCCGAGGACTAACGGCATCTATGAACGCGGACTAATTGAGAAGCGAGGACAACCTAGTCCTCGATTGTCCGTAATCCTCGCTTAGTCCGCGATTATCAATGCCGTTGGTCCTCGGCCCTCGATCCTACTCTGCGCATTGATTGCAGAGGGACGATCTAAAAGCGACGAGCACTTCCCGAACGAAGAGGAGCGAGACGAGAGAGTGAGAGCACTCATTGCGCTAGGATCGGTTTGCGTTCTGGCATGTCACGTTGGGCCGGGTGAGCCAGCGGCGACGCGGTTGCTTGGCGCCGTGCAGCAGCGCGGCGATTCCATCATCACCACGGTCACGATCGTCAACGAGCTGAATCGCGAGCGGGGCGTCGCATTCGCCAAGTGCCCACCGCGAAATACAGTCAAGATGACGCTGATCTCGGGCGTGGCCGGCGCGTACCGTGGAACGTGGGATTACGATACAATGGACTCGATCAGACAGCTGCGCAGAGACTTCACGTCTCCTGCATGCGTTCCGTTCTCGCTCCAAGCGTCGCTCGGGCCGCGCTCACGTGTGACTTCTCGTTTCATCGCGTTCACGGCGGCCGACGTTCTCGATGATTCGCTACCAGATGGACGCTACGCGGTGTGGCTATTTCCACGAATCGTCGGTCGGGATCCGGGCGGAATTCCAGCCGGCGAAATCGAGTTGCGACGGTCTACAAGCAGTAGGCGGGAGGCGGGAGGCAATAACTGATTTCCTAGTTTTTGGTGAAACCGCCGGTGACTGGGCGCCGTATGGTAAGCTGCCACCCATACGGAGTCCCGCAGGATGACCGCTGTCTCTTCAGTCGATCGGACTTTTTCTTCAGTCGATCGGACCGCCGAGATGTCGCCGCGAACGAAAGGAAGGTTCGCTGGCGCGCTCTTCCTCCTTTACTTGATCGCCGGCGTTTACGCCCAGGGCTTTATCAGCGATCGCCTCGTCGTATCGCGTGACGCCGCGGCGACCGCCGCCAACATCCTCGCCAATCAATCCACGTACATGCTTGGATTCACGGTTTACCTGCTCGAAATGGCAGGCCAGGTCGCAACAGTGGTGTTGTTCTACCAGCTGCTGAAACCGGTAAGCAGAACGGGTGCGATGCTGGCCGCGGCATTCGAGCTGATTGGATGCGGGATCAAAATCTTCAGCCGGCTGTTCTACTTCGCCCCGTTGCTGGTGCTGGGCATGGGCAGCGGCGCTTCGTACCTGAGTGTGTTCAACAAGGAGCAACTCGACTCTATCGCGCTGCTGCTGGTAAGGATCAACGACTACGGCGCTGCAATAGCCCTCGCCTTCTTTGGATTCTCCACGTCGTTGCAGGGCTGGCTGATTTACAGATCCGGCTTTCTGCCGCGCTGGCTTGGCGTCATCGGAATCATTGGCGGATTCGGTTGGCTGACATTTCTGTCACCGCCGCTGGGTATGAGCCTGTTC
>JBKPDS010000144.1:0-22917 GCA_046727995.1 Gemmatimonadota bacterium | reverse complement strand
CCACGTTCTCGCCGTTGCTCCGAGATCGGTGAGTTGATCTCCGAGCCGAAAGCCGAGCACGCCTTCAAAATCAAAGCTACGTCTCGTCCATGAGAGCGAGAGCTGGGTGTCGGTATACTTGATCGAATCGAGCGCGATCGGACTGACCGTGAGCGTCGCGTCGACCTCCTGGAGTCGCGCCGCCAAACCGGCTTCTCCCAGCAGAATTCTTTGCGTTCCATCACCGAAAGAAGTTCTGCCGGCGGCAGCGCCAACGAAGATCTCGCTCGTCGCGCGCTGAAAATGGAGCCTCAGATTGCCAAGGACCTCGCCCGTACGAGTACCGTCGCTGTGACTACTACCTCCGGCAAATCCTCCGAGCTCGCCGATGAACCCGCCCCGCACTGGCGAGAGGAGGGAGCCGGATAACGCGCCTTGTGTGCTCCAGCCACCAGGCAGAAACTGGGAAAACGTTCCCGACGCCTCGGCGATCGAGCTACCCCAGTCCAGGAGCAAGTGCGGACTGACCGCCGCTATCCCCGTATTCACTGTGTCGGCGTAACGTAGCGCAATTCCGCCGACATCAATGCTGGCGTTTGTCCGTTGGGCGCGCGCGGATGGCGCGCCGATCAGCAGAGCGGTCAGCGCGCCACGGAAGATTTTGTTTGGAAGGGACTTGGCGGCTATCAAGGGACATAAACATACAATCCCGCCGCAAGTGTGTCGCTAAGTTCTTGGTATCGCCTAGGTCTCGGACTTGCCCGGGGGCGCCACGCGAATGACCGAGCTCTCCGTTCCAAACTCGTCGGACGATTTGACCGCCAGCGGATCGGCGACCCACCGCGTGCCGTTGACGATGAAGGCGTACTCGTGACGGCCTGCCGAGAGAGGAACCGAGACCGCCCACACACCAGGAGCACCCGATAACTTCAGCGCAGTCGCGCCCCGCGTCCATTCGTTGAAATCGCCAACGAGCTCGACGCTCGAGGCCCGGGAGTCGACAAACACGAAGCGAACGAGTTGGACTGTATCGGCTGCGGGAGCGGGCTGAGTGGCAGCCACAGTCGGATTCTTGTGGGAGCCGAGTCGGGAGCTAACCGCGATGGTCGACAACGCGACGATCGCGCTGATGCCGGCGGCCAGCGCCAGGCCGGCGATCGGTGAAACGCGCAACACGCGCTCTCTGCGCCACCACGATTTCTCGGTCGTGGTGCGTACCGGATAAAGCATCGCGCCTTCCGCCCTCACCTTATCCATCAAGCGCTTCTCGAAGGACGGATGCGCGTGCTCAGGGGCGCGCAACGTCGCTGCAATCCGCTTCGCGAACGCTTCGTCCTCAGCTCTGTCTTTCGACCCGTAGATGTCAGCCATGATATACCCCATCGAGCAGATCGCGCAGCGTGTCGCAGGCGCGTTTTACTCTCATTTTAAGCGCCGATACACTTACACCCGTGATTTCGGCCATCTCTTCGTAAGTCATATCTTCCACGTGCTTCAACAAAAAAGCCTCTCGTTGGTCAGTCGGGAGCGTGCTCAATGCACGCTCGATGTGTCCACCAACGTCCAGGTCAACCTCTTCCTCCGAGCCCGGAGCTACTGCGGTTTCAACCGCCACGGCAGAGGAAGGAAATCTCTGCTCCCGCTTCCGCTGCCGCGACGCGTAGGTCCTGCATTCATTAACCACGATCTGGTATAGCCAGCCCCCGAAATGCTCGGGGTCCTTGCAACCGCGAAGCCCACGGAACGCCCGCATGAACGCCGACTGCAGAACATCATCAGCATCCACCCTGGAGCCGAGCATGCGCACGGCGAACCGGGCGCACGTATCCTGGTGTCGGCGAACGAGACCGCCAAACGCATCGATATTGCCGTCGAGGACAGCAGCTATCAGTTCCGCGTCCGAGGAGCCTGTCACAAGTAAATGACTGCAGGAAAGTGAAATAGGGTCACAAGAAAAGGCGGAAATGCGTTCTCGCAATTCCGCCCGAGCCTGGATTTGCAACCGTTCGGGGGCCGAAGATCTGATTAGCGCAGAAATCCCCGATCGGACCTGACTGACTGCCGCTGCTGCTTCTGCCGCTTGGCCAGAATGGCCATGGCGGCCGAATCGGTTCGCGGCTTGATGACAGCATCTTCCGAGCTATCCGCGCTCACGAGGCTGTCCTTGCACTTGCGTTGATCGAACACCGAGCGTGTGGCGCATCCGGAGCGAAGCAGCTTTGCCTCCGGGTTATGCGCTGCCGGCGACGGCACGCATTTTCCGCGTGCCGCGTCGCTGACAACGCACTCGGTCTCCGCGCGCGTCGTCGTTGGACGGCGGGAGACCGAGTACATCAGTGCTGCCAAAGAGGAGACCGCAATGGCGAGCAGCAACAGCGCCACCAGCAGCTCGCCGAACATGAAGCCGCGACGGGCCCTCACAACAGGGCGTCCGTCGGCCGGCATCAGTACTCCACCCAGTTGTCGACCCAGGTGTTGCGCAGGGTGACAAGAGCGCCCATCGCGTTTGTGGATTTCGCAACTTCGCAGGAGTTGTAGTTGTATTGCTTGGTACCATTCGCGTCTGAAGACGGTACATAGGTGCCGAGCTTTATGTTCAACCCACTTACCGTCGCGCCTTGAATATTCTGGGTACCGTTTGAGGTGATGTCGTTACCGACGAGCAGGACGCCTCTCCACGTCGAGTTTCCGTTAAAGTTGAGCGTCCCTGTCACGATCAGCATTCCGCGGCCAATGACTCCCCCGCCGAGCGTGATTGTATAGTCTCCATTTATTCGGATGATCGGGTAGTAGGTGGTATCAGCCCACGCCGCGTCCGGAGGGAAGGCTCCGCCTGGGATAGTGATGGTGGGTTGGATCATGTTCTGGTTTACGATTCCATTCCAGTCAATAGCTACCGAATCGGGGGCGATAGTATCGACGGGAGGGTCGCCGACGGCTACCGTCTTTCCGGTGTAGCCTGGGTTCAATGGAACGGCGACACCTGCAACCGCAGCCGAGTCTCCGCAGACGTCGATTCCTCCGAGGGTGCCGGAGCCACCGTTTTTCTGAATACCCGATAGTGCCGTCCACCCCGCCAGAACCTGCATCTGAGCAGGTTCCCATAAGGCATATTGGGCAACTGTCCGCACCGCCTGGGGCGTGCCTGCAAATGCCCCCACAGTCTCAACGCCTCTGGAGCGAACTACGTAGAGACCCGATTGCGATCCTTTCGGCGGCCGAAGTCGGGTAAGGGTGACGTCGGCATACCCGCCGGGCATCGTGATGCGCACGCTGTCGGCTGCTCCGGGCACCTTGGTGTAGTTCGGCTTGCCCGCCATGAGGGAATCGCGACGGACGAGAAATACCTCCAATCCCTGCTCGGCAATTCTGAATGCAGAAACCTGAGACTTCTGGTCAGCGACCGATCTGCGTTCCGCGCTCACCAGGGAGAATCCCCCGGCGATCATGATCGTGAGAACCATGATCACGAGCACTGCAATCGGAATCGCGAAACCGCGGCGTTCGGTGTTGTTCAGCATATAGTCAAGCCTCTCGGCTAGTTTGTGCGGTTCTTGAAAAAGACCGCGGTTGTGAATGGCGCACTTTCGTTCGACGTCATCGCCGGAGCTACGTACTCGCTGAGCCCGTCGAGGTGAAGCTCGAGTCCGCGTGTGTCCGCGAGATTCGCCGGCGGGTTTACTGATGGTACGGACCCGCCGTTTATCGAATAGAACTTCCAGCTGGCGGTGTTTGCGAACGGCGCCACCAGCTCCTCCGACGTCTCACCGCCACCAGGCGCAATAGTTGTCCGATAGAGACCGAGCTTGCCGGGCACAGCGGTCGAGGCCTTGAATTCGTAGCGGACCTTGGAATACAAAAACACCGGGGTTCCAAGGCCAGCACCATTCGGAAGCGCCGGAGTAACCAGCACAATCTTTCCGTTCGTTACAGTGGTCAGGTTCACCCCGGTACAGACCGCAGCATAAGCGCCCGTCGCTTCTGTCGCAGGGTTCTCCACATAGGAATAGACGCCGGTCTGGAAGTTTCTCCACGCATAGCCGTAAAAGCCGGCATTCGCGTAGGTCGTGGAGTCAACAGGTAGGAGACTGAGCACGGTACCCGCGCCGGAATTGGCGCACATGACGCCAATCGCGAATGGGATTCGGATTGTAAGCGACGTAGGCGATGCAGCGACTACTCCACCCGTTGCTTCGATCATTCGAAAATCGGAGACGACACGATTGAGTGAAGACCGCGAGACGTTTCGTGCGGCGTTACCCATTCCCTGCCGGTCGAAGTATCTTCCCTGGACAGTCAGCAGCTTAGTGAAAAGCGCGCCGACGATCGCGAAGATCACGATGCCAACCAGTATTTCTAACAGCGTGAAGCCGCGGCGAGCGCGGCGATTTTTTTGTGTCATTGGCTCACCCCTGCGGGCAATCGGTGCACAGGACCCTGGACGTGCGCGCTTTGGTCCGCGTGAATGTCACCGTGTCGGGTTTATACTTCGGGTTTGTCGGAGTAACGACGACCTTTAGGTTTTTTATCACGTTGGCGACCGGCTCCGTTACAGTCACCACTCGCGTATGGGCGTAAGGCTGGCTGGTGACTGTTACAGTAGTGGTTCCAACGGGAATGGAATCGTACGGTATTCCCTCCAGTCGGTTGACCTCCTGCATCAGCACGCCATTCCTGTAAGCGTCACCCGACGTTCTGGTGCCGCTCTTCGAGACTGAATAGACCAGAGCGGCGAGCGACGAAACCGCGATCGCGAGCAAAACCATCGCGACTATAACTTCGACCAGCGCAATTCCTTTGCGGCTTTCGCGAGACTCCACTCCAGTCACCGCGAAGCGATGAGATTTACTGAGAGAGATTCGCATTAGTGTGATACCCTGATGAAGCCCGCCGTGCTGGCGGTTATTGTTTTGGCGTAGTCGCCGTTAGCGAGATTGATCGTTACCGGGGAAGAGGAGATACCGCTCGGGAACACGTCGATCGTAGCGGGAGTGAAGACCAGTTGCGTCAGTCTGTACTCCGACGTGTCGCCATAAAAAGTTCTGATGCGCAGAACGTTGCCGGTCTTGCGATCGATGAACTGGTAGCTGCGCGAGACCTGGTCAGCTTGAATCCGAACCGGCTCACGTTGGCGCGCGGCAACTGCGAAGGCGTTCTGTAGATCCGCGGCGATTACCATCGCTGCGCGATTGGCGCGCTGGTGGCGCACGATCCGTGATGTGGCCGGGCCAACCATCGTGGCCAGGATGCCGATGATAGCAAGCACGACAAGGAGCTCCATAATGGTGAAGCCCCGTCGAACAATTTTGTGATTTTTCGACATGATTTTCATGCGATTTTACCCCACGCGTGGAGGTAGGCGGGAACGTGGGGCTCCCGCCCTTCGGAACCGTAGGTTACCGTTTCAGGATTGACGACCGCGCCATATGCGAGTCACCCCGAAAAGGCGCTAATTTTGACTTAACGGCCCATATGCGGGCTTAAACCAATAGTTTCTAGCTCAGCAGTTTGATTGCGGCCAGGATCTCCTCGTTCTCCCTCCGCTCACTATTGCTGGATTCGAGGTGGGACCAACGGACCACGCCATCCTTATCGATAAGGAAATAAGCCCGATTTGAGTAAAACCGGTCCTCGTTGAGCACCCCATACGCCCGCGAGATGTCCCGTTTGAAATCGCTCAGAAGGTCCGTTTTCATGTTCAGCTTGTTCTTGAACTCGCGCAACGAAGGGACGGAATCAACGGAAATCGGCAGTATCTCGACTCCCCGACCCGCGAACTGATCGAAATCCTCGGTAAAACAAACCAGCTCCTTCGTGCACGTACCCGTGAACGCAAGCGGGAAGAACGCGAGCAGTACATTTCGCTTCCCGCGAAACGCATCGAGAGAGACTTCGCTTCCAGATGTAGAAGGCGCGGTGAAGTCCGGAGCGACGTCACCGACCTGCGGCGAATTTTGCAGTTGGGTGCTGATCATCGTGAAACCTGTGGAACTCTGAGGAATGAATGGAGACTGAAACGAAAACACCGAGCCTCAAGCTCACGGTGCGTTGTCAGTTTTGCAATACGTGGAACCGCATCGACGCCGGCAAGGTGACCGATGGTCCAAAGTGCGGCAAATGCACCAAGCCGATTCTCCTCGAGCGCCCGTTTCCGTTGAACGACGAGACCTTCTCGCGCACTATCAACGACAGCGAGCTGCCGGTCGCCGTCGACTTCTACGCCGACTGGTGCGGCCCCTGTCGAATGATGGCGCCAGCCGTGGATGCACTGGCGGCGCACCTGCAAGGCAAGGCGCTCGTCGCGAAGCTCAATACCGACCATTCGTCGCGCACCGCGGCCAGCTTCAACATCCGAGGCATTCCCACCACTATTGTGTTCAAAGGCGGTAAGGAGATCGCGCGTCAATCGGGCGCGATGCCGCTGGAGGGATTGAAACAATTGATGTCGAGGGCCGGCGTAGCAGTCTGAACGATCGCGCTACCGCTGTCAGGATACGGGCGGCCCTTTCAGCACCGATTCCACTTTCTGCGCCAAGTCCGCGCCCGAGAATGGCTTGTTGAGGAAATTCGCACCCGCCGGCACACCGGTGCGAAGCTCCTGATCTGCGTAGCCAGACATGAAAAGAACGCGCAAATCAGGGCGGGTTTCGGCGAGCTTTTGCGCAACCTCCGGCCCCCGTAAACCGGGCATGAACATGTCGGTTATCACCAGATCGATTTTGCCCGGGTGAGCTTCGGCGATCTTCAGGGCCGCGTCGCCGTTTTCAGCTTCCAGAACGTTGTATTTCGCCCGGCGGAGAATTCTGACCACGATGGCGCGCACCGATGCCTCGTCATCGACGAGGAGGATGGTTTCCTTGGTGGCGGCATCGGGTGGCAGCCCGGTCATGCGGGTCCCGTCTCACGTTTTCGGGACCCGCAAGCTATCCGGACCCTACCAGTCTCGCCAGCCATTTGGTTTTTTTGCGCCAGGACCTCGCCGCCGGCTGTTGCATCGGCGCCACACTTTTGTCGCTGCGGAAGGACTCAACCACCAACCGCACGCCGAGCCGCTGGGGTTAAGGTCCAATAGAGCGGGTTAACACGTTTTCCAGTGTGCCACCGCATATGCGATCCCGATACAAACTGGCTATTGCCGAACTAAGGTGTTTTGCTAGGTTGGTGCCTTCAATCACGAAGTTTTACACCAAACAATTGTCCACATTGAACCGCACGATGGGGTTTAGATGACCAGCGCCCTGGCCAGAAAGGACTTTAGCGTAGCCGGTAGCCCAACCTCCTCGTACACTCCGCACACCGAGAGAATGCGCGCCCTCATCGTCGACGACGACCGAACTCTCCGAGAAGGGTGCGCCAGCGTTCTCCGCGCCGAGGGAATCAACGTCGAAGTTACCGGCCGCGGCGAAGAAGCCATCCAGATGATTCATCGGTCACGCTTCGACATTATGCTGGTCGACGTGTACCTCGAGCCGGTTTCCGGAATCGATGTGCTGAAGGCGGTCATGGCGACATCGCCAAGCACCCTGGTGGTTCTGATGACCGGCAACCCGAGTGTGGATTCCAGCATCGAAGCGATGCGGATCGGCGCCTGGGACTACTTACCTAAGCCCTACTCCGGAACCCAGCTGCAACTACTGGTCGGGCGCGCCGCTCACGCAGTCACAGCGCGCCGTGAGCGCGAAGCGCCGCCTAGCGATTCAGCACTCGCGCTTGGCACGGATGGCAGCGTTTTACTCGGCACCTCAACGGCGTTCAAGAACGCGGTCGACCTCGCCAAGCGCGCCGCACCGACCAATGCGTCGGTGATGATCGTCGGCGAAACCGGAAGCGGGAAGGAAGTAATCGCCCAGTACATCCACCACAACAGCCGCCGCTCGAGACACCGCCTGGTGCCGATCAATTGCGCCGCCATTCCGGAGCAGCTGCTCGAGTCGGAGATGTTCGGACACCGCAAAGGCGCGTTCACCGGTGCCGACCGTGAGAAAATGGGATTGCTGGAGCTCGCCAACGGCGGGACCCTGTTCCTCGACGAGCTGACCGAGATGTCGATGGCGCTGCAGGCAAAGATGCTGCGCGTCCTTCAGGACGGCATTGTGCGGCGCGTCGGCAGCGAAGAGGAAGACGCCGTCGTCGACGTCCGTTTCGTATCAGCCACCAATCGCGACCCGCGCGACGCCATTCGCAACAAGCAGCTGCGCGAGGATCTGTACTACCGGCTGAACGTGGTGCAGGTGACAATTCCACCGCTGCGCGAACGTATAGAAGACATTCCGCTGCTGGCTAATCATTTCCTGCGCGTTTTCTGGGGACGGCACCGCTCAGCAAAGGACGCGGTGCCGACCTTCAGCGAAGACACGTTGGACTTCCTCGCATCGCGGCCGTGGCGTGGCAACGTGCGCGAACTCCAGAATTTCGTCGAGCACGTGACTATTCTGGCGCAGCCCGGTGCCAAGATTCAGATCCACCACCTCCCGCTCGATCAGGAAGTCGATCTCGGTGCCGTTAGCAATGGCGTCGGCATCCTGCCCTCCAGCGACGCTTATCACGTCGCCAAGGAGCAGGTGCTGGCGACATTCGAGAAGAATTACGTCACCCGGCTCGTGGCGCGCGCGTCGGGGAACATGTCACGCGCGGCGCGTCTGGCCAGCGTCGATCGCACGACGCTGTACCGACTGCTCGAACGCCACGGATTCCGGCGCGATTTCAGTGATTCGCCCGCCGGCGAGCGTCTTGCCGACAGTTCGGCCGGCGACGACGCCGCAGTGCCGGTGTTGCCGCCGCAGAATCTGCCAGCGTAACGAATCAGTCTCCGAGCGTCGCGTGTGACGTTTCCAGCCGACCGTTGCATCGCTGCAACACGTCGCTCGGGCGAATGCGCGTAACTCGTTGCAGCAGAAGACAATCGATGTGGGCGACTAATTGCGTTGAGGCGCCGCGGCAACGACTGGGAATTTCTCCCATAACATCCGACAACTGCCGCTGAGAAATAAGAGTGCCCTCCAGGCCGCCTGAGTTCGCGATTGCTCCGCAGCACCCTGCCCCTCCCGGTCCCGTCGAGTGGAACGGTGGATCTCCAAGAATGAACGGGTCGGGTGAATCCGAGGGAATTCCGTGGGCGCGTTACATCGACGCGATCAAGCGCCATACGCTCCTCATTATCGGATTGGTGTTTGCGGGATCCGTTCTTGGCTTGTTTGCCGCAAAACGCGTCAAGCCGACTTACGAGGTTGCAGCGACGGTGTGGATCAACACGCCTCCCAACGGGCAGCAACAGCAGGGCGGCCCGATCAGACAGCAACAGCTTTTGACATCGGCGTCGTGGATCGAGCTTCTGCGCAGTTTTGCGATTGTCGATCCGGTTGTGCGTAATCTCAAGTTGAACATCGGTTACAAGGAACCGAGAGACTCGATTCTCTTCCGCGATTTCGAGTGGACGCCGTTGGTGAAGTCGGGCACGTATCTACTCAAGATCGACGCACGGGCCCGCAATTACGCGCTCACGACGGTTCAGGGCGATATCCTCGAACGCGGCCTGCTTGGTGACTCCATCGGCCGGAAAATCGGAATGAGCTGGCTGCCGGACAAACGGTATCTTGGCGCCGGGCGTACGATCGAGTTTGGATTCTCGTCACCACGCTCAGTCGCAGCCGGATTGGTGACGGCCGTCCATCCTTCCCTGCCCGATGATGGCCAGTTCCTGAAGATTGGCCTCAGCGGATCCAATCCCAAGCGCATTGCCAAAACGGTAAATGCCTGGGCGGAGCAGCTGGTGGCGTCGTCGGCCGATCTCAAAAAGCGCCATCTGCTGGAGTTCAAGCAAATACTCGGCGAGCAGCTCGCACTCGCCGAAACGCAGCTCCGTACTTCCGAGACTGAGCTCGAGCGATTCAGGGTGAGCACGATCACTGAGCCAACTGGTCTCGGCACCCCGTCTGCTCCCGGTCTGTCGCAGGGCGATCCCATCGTTGCCAATTACTTCCAGCAGAGGGTTGCGCTGGACGAACTACGCAGCGAGCGTGACGCGCTCGAGCGGATGATTGCCGACGCCAAAGGAGGGCCGATCAACACTCAGGGATTCCTCCAGTTGCCGACGATACTGAACAACGCTCCCCAGCTGAGAACGGCGATCGAGGAGCTGTCCCTTCGTCAGGCAACACTGCGAACCGAGCAGCAGTTCCTGACCGATGCGAATCCTCGCATAAAGCAACTTCAGGAAGCGGTGCGTGTGCTCGAGCGCGAGACGATCCCCCAAATCACGCTCTCGGTGCTGAACGCGCTCAGGGCCCGCGAGCCGGAACTGGACAGCCGGCTGAACGCAGGCTCGGCGCAGCTGCGGGCGATACCCGCTAGGGCGACCGAAGAGATGCGTTTGGCGCGGCAAGTAGTCGCCGCCGAGAATCTTTATAACTCGCTGAAGGCTCGCTACGAGGAAGTTTCGCTGGCGGAAGTTCAGACCACGCCCGATCTCAGCGTGCTCGACACAGCCATTGCACCTCTCTATCCCACGTCGAACGACGCACCGCGACTCCTTTTAATGGCCGTCGTCGCCAGCGTCGGATTGGCCTTCGGAATCGCGCTCATTCGCGATCGTTTCGATCGCCGCTTTCGCTACCCTGAGCAGGCAACCCAGGAGCTGGGTCTCAGCATCACCGGAACCGTGCCCAAGTTCACGGCCAATCGCCGCGGTGACTTCCAGATCGCGATGATGTCGCAAGCTGTGGAGTCTTTCAGGACTCTTCGCCTGGCGCTCCGCTACGATTTTCCAAGCGAGGTACCAATCGTACTCGGTGTGTCTAGCCCGGCAGCTGGAGACGGCAAGTCGCTGGTTTCATCCAATCTCGCCCTCGCCTTTGCCAGCGCCGGTAGCCGCACACTTCTCATCGACGGGGACGTGCGATGCGGAGGTCTGCACAACACCTTCGATGTTCCTGTCACTCCAGGCTTGGTTGACTATCTCCACGGCCACGCGGCGGTTGATTCGATCGTGCGGCCGACAGCATCCGAGAATCTCTTCCTCATTCCGAGAGGCACGCGCCGCAATCGCGCACCGGAACTGCTAGTCTCCGAGTTGATGAGCGGGCTTGTCCACGCGATGCGATTGCAGTTCGATGTCGTGATCATCGATTCCCCACCGCTCGTCGCAGGCATGGATGCCTACGCCCTTGGTGCGGCCGCCGGCAGCATGCTGATCGTGCTGCGACCAGCGGTGACAGACCGCAAGCTCGCCGCTGCAAAGCTCGAGGTCCTCGATCGTCTCCCGATTCGGATTCTCGGAGCCGTCCTGAACGCAGTTCCGGGTGGCGGCGCGTACCGTTACTACGGCGCGGATTACAACTACAAGGACGAGAACCTCAAGGACCCGATCGTCGATCTCGCCACGCCGCGCGGGCTCGTCCTCCGCGGCTGAAGATGGCTCACGTCACAGCTCGTTCGTCGCCAAAGCGACTGTAGCGCGGCACGGAGGCTATGTGGTGCGGGTGCAACACTGACCCTCTCGGCCTCGTTTTTTCTCACGCCGACACCCGCCGCAACCACAACGCACACAACGCGTTAGTGTGAGACCTGAGCGGCTCCATCGTTAGCATGCGGTCTGCTTCTCGGGAGTGCACTCAAGCCACCGACGATGCTGACTTCATCGAATCATCACAGCGCATTTGCCGAGCCTTCCACTCCCCGCCGAGTCCGGCCTGTCAGACTAACTGTCCTCCTGTCGGCGTGCCTTGCAGTCGCGTCGCTACCGGCCGTGTCCCGCGCACAGAATGCCGCCGGCCTGCTGACCACACGTGACGAGCTCACTGCGACGGCAGCGCAGGCAGAACGCACGGGCAATCCGATGCTCGCCGCGGCGGTGCGAATGCGATTGCGTGACGGAGATTTTCAGGTCGGCGACCGCATCGTTCTGACGGTGGTTTCGGATGCTCCACACACCGACACCCTCGTCGTGCGGGCCGGCCGACTGCTTGATCTCCCGGGGAAAGCGGTGCTCTCGCTGTCGGGCGTCCTCCGCTCCGAGCTAAAGGATCGCGTCACCGTCGAGGTCATGAAGTACGTGAAGGCGCAGGAGATCGACGTCACTCCGCTCACGCGCATCGGCGTGCTGGGAGAAGTTGCGCGTCCGGGGTATTTCGCTCTTAGATCGGACGTTCCGATTACGGACGCGATCATGATCGCGGGCGGGCCGACGGCGACAGCCGACATCGACCGCACCGTAGTCAAGCGGGCCAGCCGCGAATTCCGCTCCGCCGACGAGACTCGTCAGGCAGTTGCCAAGGGGCTCACCCTCGACCAGTTCGGTTTGAGCGCCGGTGACGAGCTCATTGTCGGGCGACAGCGTCAGTTGATTACTCCGTCTACAACGGCTGTGGTCGGAATGCTCGCCAGCCTGGGCGCCCTGTTCCTCGCCGTTCATCACTAGCGTGGCTTCACCAACCGGCAGGGGCAGCATAGAGATCGAGCGAAGCATTCCCCTCGTCCGCGAGGGCGGACCAATTCGCGGCGCGCCATCGCGCGTCGTGGAACCTCCCGTGCGCTTCCAGCGAACCCACCGCGCGATGAATGTGACCATCGCCACGATCGGGCTCGTCGTCACCAGCCCAGTGATGCTGGTGTTCGCCTTGCTGGTGAAGCTGACTTCGCCGGGACCGATTCTCTATTCGCAGGCTCGCGTCGGCCTGGATCGGCGGCGGTCGCACCCAGCGCCGGGCGGGTACGACCGCCGGGCTCGAGACATCGGTGGTCTTCCCTTCCTGATCTACAAGTTCCGCACGATGTACGTCGGGGCGGAAAATCGTCACGATGCGGTGTGGGCGACGAAGGAAGATTCCCGAGTTACGCCAATTGGTGGCGTGATGCGAAAGCTTAGAATCGACGAGCTGCCCCAGCTTTTCAACGTCCTCAACGGCGACATGAACATCGTCGGCCCGCGTCCCGAACGCCCGAGCATCTTTTCGCGTCTCCGCCTGGACATCGCTGATTATCAGCTACGTCAGCGGACGCGCCCCGGTATCACGGGGTGGGCGCAGATCAACCAGAGTTATGACACGAGCCTTGACGACGTGCGCAGGAAGGTGCGCTACGACCTCGAGTACCTGGAGCGGCAAGGCGTCGGTGAGGATCTCCGCATCATGGCGAAGACCGTCCCGGTCATGCTCTTCCGGAAGGGCGGCTGGTAAAGGCAGGCCACTCGCCGGAGATTCGCGGCACCGGTGGCCACGTCTCCACTCCGACCTCGGCATAAGCTTGCGTCGCAGCATCGGGCGCGTCGTCACCGACTGCGTCACGTAGTACCCACCCGGCGCACAATCCAAGGCCGCTAATAGTCTGCGCCAGGTAGTGCAGCGGGGTGATTGCGAGAGAGAACAGGAATCCGCGCTGGCGCGCGAAATACCACTGTGCAGGGGCGTTCAGCGCGATCGCGCTGAGGAGAACGATCGCGCCGGCGAAACGCAGGTCCGGCCGCGGCAAGAACGCCGCTGAGAACGCAACCACACTGAGCAGCGCAAGAACGGGCGCCGCAGTGCGGCTCAACGTGAAAACGATCTCGCTCGGTACCGCCCGTCGAGTACGCTGATATCCGAGCGATCGAGCTAGAAGAACGCTGCGCCTCCATGCTTCGCGGCAAACAGATCGAATATTCCAGTGTTTGAGCCCGGTTATCTCCAGATCTCGGCACGACAGGACGTCGCGACCTGATTCCTCGAGCCTCCGGCCGAATTCCAGCCCCTCGAGAGGGGCGTCCTCGAACCGCCACTCGTCGAACATCCCAGCTGCGAAAAACGCAGTGCTACGGATTGCAGCGCACGGTGAGGCAACGTTTCCGCTGGTGCCAGAGTGCCGTTGCTCACCGAAGTGAAGCAGCAGATTCCAGTATTGGGAGACGATGTTCCGCGGTGCGCAGGTCCTCGAGTGCGAGCAGGCGATGGCATCGAGGCCAGGGTGCTCTGACAGCAGGCTTAGCATCCGCGGCAACGTATCGGGTTGAACTACGGTGTCAGCATCGACGAATGCGAGAATCTCTCCCTGCGCCAGCTCGGCGCCACGGTTTCTGGCGTACGCCGGCCCTGAGCGACGGCCGCTCAGCCTGATCACCATATCCGCATAACGGGCGGCGATCTCCGGTGATCCGTCGGTGCTTGCATCGTCCACGACAATCAACTCGTAGTCGTCGCGCGGAAGCTCGCTGGCGAGGATCGCGGTCAGCGCGCGAGGAAGTGTTGCGGAATTATCGCGCGCGGGGACAATGACTGACAGCGAGCGCGGAGTTGACATACGCCGGTTAGCTCGTCATGAACAGATCGGCGTTCGCGCTGCGGACCGCCGGCATCACTGCGCCGCTGAGCAAGGTCACTATGTCGCCGGGTACCTGCCGCATCGCTAACTCGCGCAGGTCTTCGGTGCTAGTCCCAGCGGGCGCGAGGAGGAACTGGGCATCGCCAACGCTCCGCTGCAAGGCGCTCAGGTTCGTCGGTTGTCCGGCGCAGGCGACGATTACATCTACCTCCTGGTCCTCGTGCGCACGGAGACTCTCGGCGAGTCGATCCGGAGAGACGACGTGGTTTTCCGGGAGCACCACAATGAGAGAAACCCGGGGAGTGCGACGCGGCGCGATGGGCGTGGGCCCCAGTTTCTTGCGAGCGTTGGAAACGCCATCGACAAAGGACGGCTTTTCGGCGACAACCGCATCGGCGAAGGCCCGCGCGTGACCGGGGCGATCGGAAATCAGACCATCTTCGCTACCGACTTCAGGCATCATAGCTCGAAACGACTCGAATAGGTTTCTGCCGGCGCGAGGTCGGGCGGGATTCACTTTCCCTTCAGGCTGCCGACTGTTGATGACGAAGCTGCCCCGAGGCAATTCCCGTACTTCCCGATGGTACGGCTAAGTTGTTGTGGAGCGCTAGTTTGAACACACGGAAAGTCAGGGACCTGCGCGAGAAACGCCACGTTTGCGTTGCGTGATGTCTACAGACGTATTCCAGCGAAAAACAGGATCGTTACGAGCTCAAACGGTGGTGACTCCGGGTCGGGGCGTAGGATCCCACGTTACCATTCGCGTCCCGCGCAAGGCATCAACCCAGGCGAGAAGTCCAGCACTCGCCGCCGCAACGGCAAATCCCGCCAGAGCGAGCGGCTTGAATTTGATGGCGTCGCCATATTTGATCGCCGCCGCTCCGACAAGGATCCCCGTCGCGATAATGCCGAATAGCGCTGCCGCGACGACGCTCTGAGTCCCCAGTACTCCGAGCGCGAGTAACGCGACTGGAGCGAGCAAATAAGGGAGCCAGCGAAGGAGCTTGTGGCTCACCAGCATCAGCGCGAAGCTGCCGTAGGCGAAGGGATTCATCAGCTCGCGAAAGTGAAAGAGAGTGCTCAGCCCGCGCGCCATGGTGCGCGCTTTTCGCTTTCGTTCCCAACCCATCTTTGCCGTTCGCGGCACGAGACACAGCGCGTCGCGCACGCTGACGGAACGATAGCCTTGCTGTCGCGCGACGAGCGCCGAAGCGAAATCCCAGCTTAGTTCAGTTCGCAATGGCTGGGAGTGAACCGACCGCCGGATTCCGTAGAAACACCCGCTCGCTCCCACGATCGACCCGAGCCGGGTCTCGAGATCCCGAAGCCACATCTCATAGTTGGTATAGCTCGATTCCCCGCCGCTGCCTTCGTTGAAAGCGGAATCGACGCTGACGTCCCGGCCGGAGGCGAGGCCGATTGTAGGATCCTCGAAGACACTCACAAGTTTCTTCAAAGAATCCGGCCGCACAGATACGGTCGCGTCGATATTGACGATGAGGTCACCGCGGGCGCGATGAAAGGCTGCGTTTTCCGCGGCAGTTTTTCCCCGCCGCTCGGGAGCGGCAATAAGCTCCACCCCACGGGCGGCGAAGTTTCGGACGATGTCGTCGGTGCCATCCGTCGACGCATCCGAGAGCACAAGGAGCTGCAAGCGATCCCGCGGATAATCCAATTCGAGCAAACGTTCGAGCGTTGGTCTGACCGTGGCCGCAGCGTTGTAGATCGGGACAGTGACGGTCACGCTCGGCCAGTCGAACGAAGATGCTCGTGTCAACTGGCGTCGACGCTTCCATGTCGCAGCCATCAGGATAGCTGGATACCCGACGTATGCGTAGAGTGCGACGACCGCGGGTGCAGCTGCGACGGCGAGCAGGAAATTGAACATTTGGATGCGTTTCGAGCTGGATGTGCCGAGCTCTTTTTTTTTTGTGGCGCCCGGCTGCCTCTTTTTAGCGAGCGAGGGCGCCGAACTGCGCGCCCCGCTCGGAGCGGCTCAAGGCACTGCATGTGCCTTGGACGTCGGTGGTCCAACTCATTGCGGCACAGCGAGTTCGACTAATGCGATCTTCGCAATCGTGCGGCCCGGCGTCAGCACTCTGTTGCGACAACGCCACGAGGGTGACACCCGAGGGACAACACCTCAGCCGACAGCCGGAAGGTAGGCTGAAACCGCGTAAAGCTCACGCGGGAGCCACTTTCGCTCATTCCTGCGAAGGCCAATCGTGGGGTGTCAAGCTTAACGCCACATGTCAGAAAAGCCCTACCGGACCGGTCATGGAAATTGCCATATGGCAAGCAAATGATTGCACCTCGACAGAAGTTGACGTTCAGCCCCAGCAATTCTTTGGCATTGCTGGTTGAGGAATTACGAGGTTTCGCGCACCCGGCGAGGCCGGAATTGCCCGAACCTGCTATCGCGCATACGGAAGGTGAGCGGGCAACGGAAGCGAGACTGAAGCGAGAGTTATCCCTGCGAGGGATGCTACTCGACCCCATGGTGCGACTGGCGAAAAAGTTGGGGATCTATATCACCCGGGACCCAGGCTGGCTGGTCTACCAGGATCACATCGCGCGCCTTCTGTCGACGTTCAAGATCAATTGCGTGCTTGATGTCGGCGCACACCATGGAGACTTCGCCAAGTGGTTGCGGCGAATTGGATACGTCGGACTCATCATCTCCTTCGAGCCAGTCGGGGAGAACTATCAGATCCTCGAAGAGACGCGCGCGGACGATGCCGAGTGGCGCACACACCGGCTCGCTCTGGGATCTACCCGCGGACATTCAGAAATTCGCGTGTTCAATGGAACGACGTTTCACTCGTTCTACGCGCCGAGTGAATATGGGCGCGCAGCGTTTCCAGACAAGCTCAAGGTCGAGCGCAGAGAGATGGTTGCCATCGAGCGGCTGGACAACATTCTGGACCAGCTCACCAAAGGAATAGATCAGCCGCGCATCTTCATGAAGGTCGACACGCAAGGTTACGATCTGGAAGTTATCCGGGGTCTGGGAGCCAAGGCGGCGCAGATCCAGGCGCTGCAGATGGAGATGTCCGTCACGCCGATCTATGATCAGGCGACGAACTCTTTCATCGACGCGATGTCGTATCTGCAGCAGAAGGGATTTCAGCTCTCGGGAATCTTTCCCGTCAGCTACAATAAGGATGACAACGTTCGCCTTGTGGAGTTCGATTGCGTTGTCTGCCGACAGCCTCCGCCGGAAATCAGAGCGACATAAGCTCGCCACTCGGACTCAGCGCTTCGACTGTGCGCGCGCTCTGAAAGATTTGGTGGCGGCGCCGTAGACTCCCGAGATCGCCGCCAACCACGACGCGGCGCCGAATGAGCGGAGCAATCTCTCGCGCGCTGCCGCGCTCCTTTGCGCGGCTGCGGCAGGGTCGCGCAGCAGCTCCGCCAGCGCACTGGCGATCCTTTGCGGTTGCTCGGGGGGTACAACGATCGCCTCGGCACTGCTAACAACGTCGGGGACTCCTCCGACGGCGGTGGCGACGATCGGCACCGCCGCGTCCATCGCTTCCAAGAGTGTGATCGGGGTGCCCTCGGTCCGCGAGCTGAGCACGAAGGCATCGAATGCGGGGAGAAGCGAGCTGGCGTTGGAGACGGCGCCGTGCCAGGTAACCCGAGATTCTATCCCGAGGTCTGACGCCTGCCGGTGAAGATTCTCGCGCTCTGGTCCTTCGCCAATGATAGACAGTTGCCACAGCCTATCTGTGGCCGCCAGCGCGTCGAGCATCACATCTGCCCCCTTCTCCGGTGAAAGGCGCCCGATCCAGGCGACGATGTTCCCATCGCTCTGGATGCCGAGTTTCTCGCGCGCGGTGGAACGGGACGGACGATTCGTCATCGGTGCAAATCCGTTCGGGATGAGATGAATTTTCCCCCGCGAAACGCCGGATTTCTCGAGCCGCTGAACCAGGGCGGCCGAGACCGCAATCACGGCGTCGAAGCGTCTGAGGGCAACGGTTTGCATTCGCTCGTAAAGGCGATTCCGCGGACCTCCACCAGTAAATCCGTGGACCGTACTGACAATGGGAATTCGATGCGCACGCGCGATCGCGGCGCCGATTACGTCGGCGCGATATCCGTGGGTGTGTAGAATGGTCGGGTGCAATCGCGCTACGAGCGCAGCGAGAGTGCGATACTCGCGCAGATAGCCTCTCGCACCAACGGCGATGGTCGTCACCGGGACGCCGAGTGCTTCGAGTCGAGCGATGAAAGGATGGCCGTTCGCAGAATCGGGCTCCACAACGGCGGCAACGTGCGCCGCGTTTTTTTGTCCCGTCGCCAGCATCGTTACGACGCGCTCCAGTCCGCCTTCTCGCATCGGTGCGAGCAGATGCATCACTTCCGGGTTGTTGGTCACCGGACCGATTCTATTTTCGTCTGGCGGGGTATGTGCACTCAGTAAATCCGCGCGTGATTCAGGTGGAGATTAACATTTGAATCAGCAGGTTTTGGCATGCCGTTCGCCAAACGGCGTGCCAATGTAACGTTTGCGCAAGGCCGTCGGAACGGCTGACAGGAGCGATTAATTGTCCCTTTGCGTGACACTTCATTTGAGCAATCGTCGGCCATGAGTAAGGAAAGGAGCTCATCAGTAATGATGGGCGCTTTGCAGTTTATCACGGCAGGATCGCGATCCTCTTTAGAGGTGACCGACAAAGGCAAAACCGGCGAAAGCCGGCGACGCAAAGCTACGAGGCTACCGCGCGATTTTTCGCGCCATGCCAGTCGGGCCGCCGATTCACACTACAGGGGAGGGCGCATCCAAATGCGTGCTTTCACACTGGCAGTGACCGGCCTTGCATTCGTTACTGCGTGTTCAGGTGGCGGGACGTCAACCGAAATAGTTCACGCCGCTGTTGCTTCAATATCTGTTTCACTGCCATCGTCGTTAGCTGCGGGTCAGAAAGCGCGCGGCACCGCCATACCGCGAGACGCGAACGGTAATCCGCTTTCCGGACGCACCGTTTCCTGGCAGAGTCTCAGCTCCTCTGTGGCGACCGTCTCGGACTCAGGAATGATTTCGGCCGTCGCACCGGGTACAGCCGTTATCAGTGCCAGCAGTGAGGGCGTCAGCGGCCAGGCAAGCATGGATGTCGTTGCTCCAGCACCGGCCCCGGTCGCCAGCGTGTCCGTCGCACTCGGTGCGAGCTCACTCAATCCTGGTCAGACGACGCAAGCAACCGCGACTACTCGCGATGCGAATAACAACGTTCTAACCGGTCGCACTGTCACCTGGGGATCGAGCAACACCGGCGTCGCCACTGTTTCCACGTCCGGGCTCGTGACGGCTGTCGCCGTCGGATCGGCCCAGATCACGGGGACCAGCGAAGGTCAGAGCGGCAGCGCAACTATAACCGTTACGTCCGCTCCTCCAGTCCCAGTGGCGAGTGTTTCAGTCTCGCTCGGGTCGAGCAGCATAAACGCTGGTCAGACTACACAGGCAACCGCCACCACGCGCGACGCTAACGGTAACGTCCTGACGGGTCGGACTATCAGCTGGGGCACCAGCAACGGTGGCATCGCCACGGTTTCTGGCTCTGGCGTCGTGACAGGAGTTGCCGCGGGAACCGCTCAGATCACCGCCACCAGCGAAGGTCAGAGTGGAAGCGCGACGATAACGATTACCGTTCCTCCCCCACCGCCCGTGGCAAATGTGTCGGTCTCCCTCGCGGCGACCACGCTCAACATCGGACAAACGACACAAGCGACCGCTACAACGCGCGACGCGAACGGCAATGTGCTGACCGGGCGTACAATTACCTGGAGCACGAGTAACGCCACTGTGGCAACCGTGTCGGGTTCGGGGGTCGTCACCGCAGTTACGGCGGGAACCGCGCAGATCACCGCGACCAGCGAAGGCAAGAGTGGAAGTGCGACTCTGACGGTCAATGCACCAGCGCCGGTTCCAGTCGCCAGAGTTACAGTCTCGCTCGGTACGAGCACGCTCAATCCTGGCCAGACGACGCAAGCTACAGCAATTACATATGATGCAAGCAACAACGTCCTCACTGGTCGGGTGATAGGCTGGAGCTCCACCAACACCAGCGTCGCGACTGTCTCATCTTCCGGGTTGGTGACAGCAGTCGCCACCGGCTCGGCGCAGATCACAGCCACCAGTGAAGGCCAGAGCGGTAGCGCAGGACTCACGGTCAGTGCACCACCTCCGCCGCCGCCGTCCGGCTCGAACGAACCGTCGGGAATGACGCTAATCAGCGAGCGGCCATTCAATGCGCTGCAGGAAGATCCGACCTGGGATACAGACAACACGCTCTCGATCTTTTCAGATCCCAGCGCGCCAAAGTCCGCGCCGAACGTACTTCGAGCAACGTATCCGACAGGGTACTCGTCCGGTGGAAGCGCGCCGGGCCACGCTGGTCGAACGATCGGATCCTACCGAGTTCTCTACATCTCCTATTGGGGGAAGCTTTCGGACAACTTCTTCGGACACGACTCCGGTGTGAACAAGCAGGTATACGCCTGGACCGGCGGCAATCCGTCCTTCTACATGAACGCGAGGGGCGTCGGCACTGCGACTTTAGTCCCGGAAGTTACGTTCCAGGGTACAACGACAGACGGAGGACAAGGTCTTTATCTGCCGAACCTCGTACCATCCGCTCACTTCACTCGTGGCGCGTGGTTTCACATCGAGATTCTGCTTACCGGCAACACCTCGGGCGCGGCCAATGGAACGTTCGATTGGTGGCTCGACGGTGTACACGTCGGTAGCCACTCCAATTATCAGTTCACCAGCGGCACAACGGGCTGGAATGTCTTTGAGGTCAGGCCAGTGTGGGGCGGCGTCGGCGGCCCGGATGTACCGGCTACGATGACGTTCGACATGGATCATGTCTACCTGAGCGGCAAGAACTAACCGAGATTTCTGCACGAGCTTGTGTTCTAAGTGCAATTGCAGCACAGTGCAATGGAAGCGGCCCCGCCTTGTTTCGGGGCCGTTTCTTTTGTCGAGTTAGAGCTTTGTCAGCGGAAAGCCGTTTGTTTTTGGGCGCACTAGCACGGTATTCGCCTTCCGGAGTCTTTGCGCGCGATTGATTGCGCGACTGCTTCACAATACCAACGCTGCAAATAATGACGAAACGACCGTTTCGCCTGACGTATATAAATGCGCGCCGTTCACACGGCGTTGGCGGTCCTGACTCTCACCACCTTTCCGCGATGGGTGTCCCGAGCGACATGCACGCGCGGGAGCGTCGCTGGTAACCAAAATGATCTTACGAGTCCGGGGCCCGACTGAAGTGAGTCGCGCGATTCATGGATCGTATCATGAACCGCACTCTCCAGGGCGTAGTAAGTGCCCTTGCCATATACGGGACTGTTTCCTGCTCCGATAAAACACCGACCGGCCTCGATCTCAACGATTCCACTGCTTCCTCTGCCAGAGTTGTATCGGCAACAGTAACCCTGTCCCCCGATACGATAGCTGTAGGTCAAACCTCGAAGGCCACCGCCACTCTTGTTGATCGTCGTGGCAGGCTAGTCTACCGATCGGTGACTTGGTCGTCGAGCAGTCCATCGGTCGCACTTGTAGATACCACTGGGCTTGTCACCGCAATGTCCGTCGGAAAGGCGATAATTACAGCGAGCTTTGGATTAACCGCCGCGAGCGCCGCGATCGTGGTCATCGCCGACAGCACCGGCGTCACATCGATTACACCGGTGGCGAACGTGAGTGTGTCGCTCGCGGCGAGTACGTTGAATCCGGGTCAGTTCACCCAGGCAATCGCGACTTTGACTGACTCGACCAACAACGTCCTCACAGGTCGCCAGGTCACCTGGACTTCCAGCAGCACCAGTGTGGCAACTGTGGATGGGTCCGGCGTGGTCACGGCGGTCGCCGCAGGAACGGCGCAAATAATCGCCACCAGCGAGGGCAAGACCGGCAGCGCCACGCTGACCGTGAACTCGCCCACACCGCTGGCCGTCGCCAGCGTGTCGGTGTCATTGGCCGCAAGCTCGCTGAACCCAGGCCAGACGACTCAAGCCACAGCAACGACCTACGATGCCAATCACAACGTTCTTACCGGCCGCGTCATTAGTTGGACGTCGAGCAATACCGCCGTCGCAACCGTGTCCGCGTCGGGATTAGTGACGGCTATGGCGGCGGGAACTGCGCAGATCACCGCCGCGAGTGAGGGTGTGAGTGGGAGCGCCGGACTCACGGTCAATTCGCCTTCTTCGGGCGGATCGAACGAGCCGCCGGGCATGACTCTCGTAAGCCAGCGGCCATTCAGCGCCTTGCAAGAGGATCCATCTTGGGACACCGACAACACGCTGTCGATAGTTTCCGACGCGACCGGGCCGAAGTCACCGCCGGGCGCGATCAGAGCGACGTATCCGGCCGGCTACTCCTCGGGTGGCAGCGCACCCGGACACGCGGGGATTTCATTCGGCTCGCGATACCGCACGCTTTACATCTCCTTCTGGGGCAAGCTGTCGATCAATTTCTACGGCCACGATTCCGGGGTTAACAAGCAGTGCTACGCCTGGACCGGAGGGAATCCGTCGTTCTACTTCAACGCGAGGGGCGTCGGAACCGAGCCGCTCGTTCCCGAAGTCACGTTCCAGTCGACGACGAGCGACCCGGGCCAGGGACTGTATTTGCCG
>JBKPDS010000143.1:0-15792 GCA_046727995.1 Gemmatimonadota bacterium | reverse complement strand
TCCGGGCGACCAGGCGTGTCCTTGCCATAGCGCTCGTTGAACCACGTCCACTGACCGAGAGTACGAAAGCGAAACACGCCTCGGGGAAGCACTAGTGCATCGTCACCCACGCCGAGCACGCGCTGAGCACTCGCGGGTTCGGCGAAAATCGCGATGATTGCCAATGCAACGGTTAAACCGCGGACCACACGACGGCGCATAGACTCTCCGCAGGATGTGAAGGAGCAAGAGGGGCGTTCGTCTGAGTGGGGGACGTCCGCCGGCGGGGAGACGATATCATTGCGTTCGACGTTTTGTCAACTTGGATTTGATGAGAAAACGGAGGCGCGATGCGTAGCGCTTGTTAGCGGGAAAAATCGCCGGTAGCTTTGTCATCGTTTGCGGGAATAGCTCAGTTGGTAGAGCACAACCTTGCCAAGGTTGGGGTCGCGGGTTCGAGTCCCGTTTCCCGCTTCGTTTGTCTCGGGCTCAGTGTCGCTTTGCCCGCTGGCTCGTTGTTCTCCGCTCGGGTGGCGAAACCGGTAGACGCGAGGGACTTAAAATCCCTTGGGATAAACTCCCATGCGGGTTCGATCCCCGCCCCGAGCATCGAATGAGCCTCCGCGTTGCTGGTCGAGTCTCCATGTCTGTTCACAGAAACCCGCACGCACCATGAGCGCAGCGACGGCGATGAAATTCGCGCCGCGACGAATCGACCGGGTCCTGCTGATAGTGAATCCCGCGTCTCGTCGTGGCGATCGCATCCGGCGCAAGGCGCTCAAAGCGTTCGAGGATGCCGGCGTCGATTGCGATCTGATGCAGACGGAGTCGCCCGGCCACGCGACGACACTCGCCAAAAACCACGCTCATAAGTACGACGCCGTTTTCACGCTTGGGGGTGACGGCACGCTGATGGAAGTTCTCGGTGCGCTGGCGCACCAGGGGCCGCCGATCGGAGTTCTGGCCGGCGGCACCGGCAACGTGGTGGCACGAACGCTGGGAATCCCGCTGAATCCGGCCCGCGCCATTCCATTGCTTCTGGATGGAGACGAGGCGCTGGTGGACCTCGGTCGCCTTGGCGACGGTCGGCGCTTCGCCATTGGCGTCGGTGTCGGGCTCGATGCCACGATGATTTCCGAGGCGCCCGCCAGGCTGAAGAAGCGCTTCGGTTTCATGGCATACGTGATCGGCGGTTACAAAGCCGTGCTGCGCAACGAGAAATTCAGTTTGCGGCTTTCAGTCGACGGAGCCACCTACGATCTCGCTGCTTCCGCCGTGCTCATCGCGAATTTTGGTGCCGTGCTCAACAACCTGGTGGCGTTTGGTGATGGAATCGTGCACGACGATGGATTGCTGAATGCTTGCGTCTTCTCGCCGGCCAACCTCCGGGACGCTTTGCGAATTCTGTGGCGGATGATGCGGAAGGATTTCAGGGCCGATCCGTGCCTCTTTTACAAGTCCGGCCGCGACTTCAGGGTGGAAACCCTCCCTCAAATGCCCGCCCAGGCCGACGGAGAGCTTCTCGCCGGCACGCCGCTCAGCGTGCGAGTCGATCCACTGGCCGGGTGCCTGCTGATTCCGAAGAAGCGTTGACGAGGCCAATAAAAAGGGCGAGCATCGCGCTCGCCCTTTTTATTTTGTCTGCTCGCCTAGAACGGCAGCTCCTCCTCGCTTCCGATCATCACCGAGTCAGCGGTCGGCTCCTGCTTCGGCTCCTTGGTCGCCAAATCGGAATTGGACGAGGCGGCTTTGGGCGGCCAGATCACTCCATCGCAGGAGCGGTTCTGGCACTTGTAATCGGGAGCGCGGGGATTCCGCTTGGTGAGTCGGTTATCCCACATCCGACCGCCGCACTTCGGGCAGCTCACCGCATTGAGGTCGGTAAGAATTGAGGGTGGCACCGGCCCGGTCACCGTGGGAGCCGTGCCCGGCTGCGTCTGAATGGCGCCCGGTTTCCCATAGCGCCGAGCGTACGCTGCCTGCGGATCCTCGACGGGTTTGGCGTACTTGCCGTCCCCGTCCATCTCCACCCAATTCTGCTCGTAGTCGTAGAGCTCATTGGCGACGCCGAACCGCACCGCGGCTCTCTTGAACGCGTCAGTCGACGCCTGCTTGTAGTCACGCCCTGTTCCGACATCCTCTCGGATCACGCCCAGGATCTGCAGGCGGGCCTTGAAGGAGATCTGCGCGCCGTCGGCGTCGTCTCCGACGAGGGTGGGAAGAAGGTCGAGGGTCAGATCCCATTCGCCCGGCACCACCGTGTCAAGCCTTTCTCTGACTGTATTTGCTTCGATGTAGGCGACGAACCGCGCAAAATACTTTCCGTCGCGCGCGGTCACCTTGCCATCCTGTCTCCAGGAAATCGCTGCCGAAGGAACCGGGGCCGAAAGCCTGGCCCAGACGTCGGTCTTCTCAATGTAGGCATCCTGTCTCGCAATCATGCTCTCATCCATCCGTTGTTAGTCGCTAAGTCCTGCATCTCGTGAATTTTTGCACGTCGTTCACCGCACTGCACTGTTTGCCGTGCTCGCAATACCAGCCGTGCCGGTCGAAGAAAACGAGGTGGTGTATCTTGGTTCGGTCGAGCGTTTCTTCCACGCGGTATAGCTCCGTCACTGAGGTGCCTTTGCCGCACAACTGGACGGGATCCATCGGTCGAATCCGAACTCGTCGCGCTACACCTGCTTTCTCCTTCCGCCTACCGTTGAGGTTCCTCCTTACTGGTGGCAATGTAAGCTCCTGCATTACCGTCACTTACGAACCGGGGCTTCGGCTCGTATTCGGGTAATGAAAAGTAGCGTTCCTGTGCGCGAAACGCAAGCCGTTTCGGGCACAAGTTTCGCTAAATCCAGTACGCAAAAAAGCCGACAGGAGAACGTCCGATGGATAAAGGAAGCGAGTTTCTCAAAGCCGAGGTAAGCAACGCCCTCGTTCAGCACGGTGCTTTTCTGAGGGCGCTCGAGGACCACCTGCAGGACGCCGACGACCCACGCTTCAGGGATCTTTGCTCGCGCCACCTTCCCCACATGCGCGAGCACCAGCGGATGCTCGAGGAATACCAATCCCAGATCGACCACGACAGCGCATCAGGAAAACCGGTCATGGGATCGGGGCGCGGAGCTGTCCGTGAGCTGGCCGACCGGGCGCGAGAGAGCGATTTCCATCGACTTGTCCACGACATCGTCCTCGCCCGGCAGTCTGAAGACACCTTCAAGACTTTCCGCGAAGCGGGCAAAATGATGGGAAATCGTACGCTGCAGGAGATCGGCGACATCGGCGAGCGACAGCATGACGCGTACGTGAAGGAAGCGAACAGGCTTGTGCAGCACATGTTCGTCGAGAATGTCGAGGGCATGGATGGCACGACGCGTCCGAGCGTCGATGCCAGGTTCGACACGCGACGCTGAAGCCACGGCAGTCCGTCGCCACCGTTCGTCCTGACAGTCCCGCAATGCGGCGCTAACTTCCGCGCATGGCCGATGTCGTATCGCTCGCCGCGGAGCTCCTCGCGATTCAATCGACGACGGGAACTGAAGCAGCCGTCGTCGATTTTGTCTCGCGCTGGCTGGTCGCGCGCGGCTGGAACGTCACACTGCAGGAAGTAAGTCGCGGTCGGGCGAACATCTGGGGCTCGCGATCAGGCAACGACGGCGGCATCACTTTCTCGACCCATCTCGACACCGTTCCTCCCTTCGTTCCACCGCGTCTCGAAGGAACGAGGCTTTTCGGACGTGGGTCGTCCGACGCCAAGGGAATCGCCGCCTCGATGCTGGTCGCCGCTGATCGATTGGTCAGCGATGGTGAAAAGCGGGTCGACGTTCTCTTCGTTGTCGGAGAAGAAAAAGGATCAGACGGGGCGCGAGCGGCCAACACCCTGCGAGCACGCAGTCGTTACCTGATCAACGGAGAGCCAACCGAGAGCAAGCTCGCCAGCGGCGCCAAAGGCTCACTGCGCGCAACGATTCGGACCCGCGGACGCGAGGCGCACTCCGCGTATCCGCATCTCGGCAAGTCTGCCATCGAGCCGATGCTCGAGCTCCTGCCGACACTGCGGAAACTTCCGCTTCCGTCGGACCCCGTGCTCGGCGAGACGACGGTCAACATCGGAACCATCAAAGGTGGGACCGAGGCAAACATCATCCCCGCTCACGCCGAAGCCGAGATCATGTTCCGTCTGGTCGGCGATGTCGAGCCGATCAAGAAAATGGTCCTCGAGTGGGCCAAGGGACATGCCGATGTCGAGTTCGGCTCGCACATCCCAGCCCAGCGGTTTGCGACAGTCCCGGGATTCGAAACGGGACCCGTCGCTTACACGTCGGACATCCCGCTCCTCTCGAATTGGGGCGAGCCGCTTCTCTTCGGACCCGGGTCCATTCACGTAGCACACACACCGGACGAGTACATCGATGTCGAGGAGCTCCGCCAGAGCGTCGACACTTACGAGAAACTCGCCAAAACACTTCTCGCACGATGACGCCGTTACCGATTCCTGGAAAAAGAAAAACCAAATGGCCGGTCGCTGTGCTCGGCGCGACGGGCGCTGTGGGGCAGATGTTCGTGCGACTACTAGTCGACCATCCATGGTTCGAGATCGTGGAGCTTGCTGCATCGGAGCGCTCGGCGGGGAAGAAATACAGCGAGGCGACGCGGTGGCTGGAGGGTGCCCCGCCACCGGCGGCGATCCAGAATCGGCGGGTGATCGCCTGCGACCCGGGTGTAATCAGCGCTCCGATCGTATTCTCGGCACTCGATGCCGTCGTCGCCGGTGAAGTCGAGATGGCTTTCGCCAAAGCGGGGAAGTTCGTTCTCAGCAATGCTAAGAATTTCCGCATGGAGCCGGACGTGCCGCTCGTCATTCCGGAGGTGAACGGCGATCATCTCGCACTGATCGAGTGCCAGCGAGCGCGACGTGGCTGGAGCGGAGCGATCGTGACCAACGCGAACTGCTCGGCAACGGTGGCGGCGGTTGCACTTGCGCCGTTGCATCAAAAATTCGGGGTGCGTCAGGTCTTTTTGTCGACTATGCAGGCGATCTCCGGCGCCGGCTATCCTGGCGTTCCGTCGTGGGACATACTCGGCAACGTCATTCCGTACATTGCCGACGAGGAACCCAAGCTCGAGCGCGAGATGCTCAAGCTCCTCGGGACTTACGCCGATGGCGAGGTGACGAGCGCGGGGTTCAAGGTGAGCGCGCACACGAATCGCGTCCCCGTCGAGCACGGCCACACCATCTGCATGACCATCGGCTTCGAGGAAAAGCCGAGTCCGGAAGCCGCGATCGAAACCATGAGGTCGTGGGAAGGGCTGGCTTCCACTGCAGGGTTGCCGACCCGGCCGAAGAGTCCACTTGTCGTCAGTGACGCCCTCGATCGCCCCCAGCCGAGGCGCGACGTCAACGCCGGCGACGGAATGACGGTGACAGTCGGACGGGTGCGTCGCGATGCCATCCTCGACCTGCGTCTGGTTGCGCTCGGACACAACACCATTCGTGGCGCCGCGGGCGGCTCGGTGCTCAACGCCGAGCTCCTCGCCAGCACCGGTGGTCTCGATTCGACGTGATCGTCGTCAAGTTTGGCGGCACTTCGGTCGGAGACGCCGAAGCAATCGAGCGGACGGCGGAGATCGTAAAGAGCCGTCTCGGCAGACAACCAGCAGTCGTGGTGTCGGCGCTTGGCGGCGCGACCAACTCGCTGTTGGCGATCGGTGAGCAATCAGCGAAGGGACATTTGATCGGCGCTCTGCGCGGAGTTGAGACGCTTCGCGATCGACACTTTCAGCAGTGTGAGAAGCTCCTCGGAACTTCCGAAGAAGCATCCGAAGTGGCTGCCGAGATGAGCGCCACGTTCGACGAGCTGGCGAGTCTGGCGGAGGCGCTATCCGTGCTCGGGCATGCGACGCCGCGCAGCTTCGATGCGATCGCCGCCTTCGGCGAGCAGCTGTCGTCGCACCTGGTGGCCGCGTTCTTCAAGTTGCGTGGTATTCGCGCCGAACACGTCGATGCGCGCGACATCTTCATCACGGACGACAATTTCATGGGAGCGGAGCCGCAGACCGATGCTATCGCCGAAGCGGCGCGTGACATCGTCCAGCCCCTGATCCAGGAAGGGAAGGTTCCGGTGATGGGCGGCTTCATCGGTCGTACTCCGGCCGGCATTACCACCACTCTTGGCCGCGGCGGATCGGATTACAGCGCGTCGCTGCTCGGCGCGGCGTTGCACGCCGAAGCGATCGAGATCTGGACCGACGTCGACGGAATGCTCACTGCGGATCCACGTGTGGTGAAGGGGTCGAAGCTCATCGAGCAGATTCGGTTCGACGAGGCGTCGGAGCTCGCCACCTTCGGCGCCAAAGTTCTGCATCCGAACACGATCGCGCCGGCGGTACGTCTGGGAATTCCGGTTTTCATCTACAACTCGCGCAATCCGGCCGGCACCGGCACCAGAATCACTTTCGATGCACCGCGCCGCGCGGTGAGTGCAATCGCCGGCAAGAAGGGCATCACGCTGGTGAAAGTCGGCGCGGCGAAGATGCTCTTCGCCCGCGGATTCCTGAGGCGTGTTTTCGAGATCTTCGAGACCAACGGCATCTCCGTCGATGTGGTGGCAACATCCGAGGTGTCCGTATCCGTCACCGTCGATAACGACGCCGGCCTGGAGTCGCTGGTGGTGGGTCTGTCGGCGCTGGGCGACGTTTCGGTCGAGCGTGATCGAGCCATCGTTGCCGTCGTTGGAGCGGCTATCAGTGAGGATAGCGCGGCGATGGGCCGCGCCATTGGCGCGCTCGACGGAATCAAGGTACACATGATGTCGCTCAGCGCGACGGGGATTAATCTGACCGTGATCGTCGACGGAGATCAGCTGAACCCCGCCATGGAGCGCCTGCACGACGCATTCTTTGCCGGCAAGAAGAAATGACCAACCGCAATCTGGCAATCATCGGCGATGGGAAGATGGGGCAGGCGATCCGTCAGCTCGCGGTGGAGCGGGGCTGGCGAGTGACCGCCGTCGTCGGGGAGCGAGAGAGCGCGGACGGAGTTGGTATCAGCAGGCTGTCGTTGGGAGAGCCGGACGTTGCGGTAGAATTCACTCAGCCGAGTGCGGCAGTGGCAAACGTCTCGGCATGCCTCCGTGAACGAGTGCCGGTGGTCGTCGGAACCACTGGCTGGTACGACTCGTTGCAGGAAGTGACTCGCCTGGCAACCGAGACCGGCACGCCACTTCTCTGGTCGCCGAATTTCTCGCTCGGAGTAAACGTGCTGATCGAGCTGGCAAGATATGCCGCCCGGATGATGAGCACGCTCGAGGAGTTCGACGCTCACATCGTAGAGACGCACCACTCCAAGAAAAAAGACGCGCCGTCGGGAACTGCAATCGCCATCGCCAAAGCGGCGAGCGATGCCCTGGACCGACCAATCCCGACGACGAGCGTCCGCACAGGCTCGGTTCCGGGGACGCACGAGCTGATATTTGACGGCATGTTCGAGCAGCTGTCACTCATTCATCAGGCGCGGGACCGCCGGGTTTTCGCCGAAGGTGCGCTGAAAGCCGCTGATTGGTTGGTCGGCCGCACGGGCGTCTTCACGATGCGCGATGTACTGGAGCTGCCGGCAAGGAGCTGAGCCATGGTGCTGAAACCAGCCGGCGATGGACTCGTACGAATTGGTATGACACGACTCCGCGTCTTCACCGCAATCGGTGCGATCGCGATGCTGTCGGCAGGTTGCCGATCCTCGGCATCCGATCCGGTGCCGGCAAGCCTGCCCGGCTCGTACGTCTACGCGGGAAGCGGCTCGACATTCAGAAAGCAGTGGCAATTCTCGGCGCGTCTCGATCTGACGACCGATCGCCGATACAGGCTCACGCTCGACAAGACAATCGACGGAAAGACGGACCCGACCGAAGCGGACGAAGGAAGCTTCACCGTTTCCGGCGACCACATCCAGCTGCAGGAAAACGCTCGCCTGCCGGACAGATCTCACGACGTGCACAAGCTCCTGATCAAGGCGGATTCGCTGATCGCCGAAGTCGGCTGGACTGCCGAGTTGTTCATCAAGGGAGTGGGCGCTCCCAACATCGTCTTCGTGAAGCAGCGCGGATAAATCGGACTCAGCCCGCGGCCGTCGGCCCGGAAAGACGGCTGAAATGTGACTCGCTCTTGGCGGCGAGTGCCGCATACATTTAACAAATGAACTCCCAGCGGCTCACCGGCTGCGGAACCGCGCTCGTCACCCCGTTCACCAAATCCGGAGAAATTGACGAGCGCTCGCTGAGATCCTTTGTCGACTGGCAGATCTCGAGCGGAGTTCACTTCCTCGTTCCCTGCGGCTCGACGGGCGAAGCCGCGACGATGACGGTAGACGAGCATCGTCGTGTCGTGGAGATTACGGTCGAGCAGACGGCCGGGCGCGTACCCGTCGTCGCCGGCGCCGCTTCCAACGACACTAAGAAAGCGATCGCGCTATCGCGCGAGATGGAGGCTGCGGGCGCGACGTACCTCCTGCACTCCTCGCCGATGTACAACAAGCCGCCTCAGCGGGGGATCGTTGCCCACTTCCGCGCCATCGCCGATGCAGTGAGCATACCAATCATCGTTTACAACGTTCCCGGTCGCACGGGCAGCAATATCGAAGCGGCGACGACGCTGGAGCTGGCGGAGCACGAGAACATTGTCGCCGTGAAAGAAGCGTCGGGAAACCTGGCCCAGATAGGAGAGATCATCAGACATCGTCCGGCGCGCTTTACCGTTCTCTCGGGCGACGACCCACTCACGTTGCAGGTGATGGCGGATGGCGGTGACGGCGTCGTGTCGGTGACTTCCAATGCGGCGCCGAAGCTGGTGGCGCGACTCACCGAGTTCGCTGCGGCGGGCAATTACACGGCCGCCCGCGACATCAATCACCAGCTCGCCGAGTGGACGACCGCTGCCTTTATCGAGTCGAATCCCATTCCAGTGAAGGCTGGACTGGCGATGATGGGCAAGATCGCCAACGTGCTGCGGCTCCCGCTCGTTCCCCTCGCCGAGAAGTTCGAGGCTACCGTGCGCGCCGCTCTCATTTCGATCGGGGCGCTTACTGCGTGATCTCTACCGATGCACGCGAGCTGGAGAAGCGGATCGATTCACTCGCGGCCACCCCGCCGGGAGCGACGTTTTCGGATGACGCCCGCACCGTCGTGCAGCAGCTTCTCGATGCGTTGGAAACGGGACAGGTCAGGGCCGCCGAAAAAGATGCTGCTTCCGGTCAATGGCGAGCGGTGCCGTGGGTCAAGCGCGGCATACTCCTCGGCTTTCGACTTGGCGGGATAGTCGACATGTCGCTCGGCGATGGCGACGCCGACATTGTATTCTCGTTCTTCGACAAGGACACCTATCCGCCACGGCGCCTCACTCGTGCCGACGGTGTTCGCATCGTTCCCGGCGGATCCAGCATCAGACGGGGCGCCTACCTCGCCAGCGGAGTGGTGTGCATGCCGCCGATGTACATCAACGTCGGCGCCCATGTGGGTGCGGGGACGATGATCGACTCGCATGCGTTGGTGGGCTCCTGTGCCCAGGTGGGTGAGAGAGTTCACCTCAGCGCTGCCGCCCAACTTGGCGGCGTGCTCGAGCCGGTCAATGCATCACCGGTAGTCGTTGAAGATGACGTTGTCGTTGGCGGCAACTGTGGAGTCTACGAAGGCACAGTTGTTCGCAAAGGCGCCGTAATCGGCGCCGGCGTGATTCTCACCAGGGGAACGCCGGTCTACGATCTTGAGCGACAGACGATCCACCGCGCTGAAGGAGGCAAGCCGCTGATCATTCCCGAAAACGCCGTTGTCGTGCCAGGCGCGCGGTCCATAAAGGAAGGGTGGGGACAGAGCGAAGGGATCTCGCTGCAGACGCCCGTGATCGTCAAATACCGCGACGAGAAAACCGACGCGGCTACCGCGCTGGAATCTTGGCTCCGTTGACGGTGTCGGGCACCATTCGCGTGCCCGGTGACAAGTCGATTTCCCATCGTTCACTCATTCTGTCTTCATTGGCGGACGGTGAATCGATTGTTAGGGGAATCCTCGACTCCGAAGACATTCGGTCGACAGCGAGCGTGCTACGCGAGCTGGGTGTCGGAATTCCTCCGCTGGCGGAGACGATTCGAATAAAGGGCTTGGGGCTGCGCGGATTGCGTCAGCCGCGGAGTCCCCTCGATTGCGGAAATAGCGGAACGACGACTCGCCTGATGGCGGGCGTGGTCGCCGCGCACCCGGTCACGGCGCGATTCGTCGGCGACGCGAGTCTCAGTCGTCGCCCGATGACGCGGATCGCCGAGCCGCTCACCTACATGGGCGCACAATTCGAGTTCGACCACGGCGACGGGCTGCCGATGACCGTGCACGGTGTTGATCTGCGCAGCGTCGACTGGGACACAGGAGGATCGAGCGCACAGGTAAAGAGCGCGATCCTACTCGCCGGCCTCGCCTCGGCGGTAGAAGTGCGCGTCACCGAGAAATCGCTGTCACGAGACCATACCGAGCGAATGCTGCGCGCGATGGGCGTCGATGTCGAAAACGACGGCAAACAGGTTTGCCTGCGCCCGACTCCTCGCTTGCGTCCGCTCGATATCCAGGTGCCCGCCGATCCATCATCGGCCGCGTTCTTCGTGGCACTGGCAGCGCTGGCAGCCTCTGGAGAGTTGACGCTCACGAATGTGTGCCTGAATCCGACGCGCACCGGATTCTTCCAGGCGCTGCGGCGGATGGGAGCCAGAGTTGAGGAGACGCGAACGATCTCGAGCGGCGGCGAGGACATCGGATCGGTGCGCGTAACCCCTTCACAGTTGAAGGGCACGCAGGTGACCGCCGAGCAGGTGCCGGCGATTATCGATGAGTTGCCGCTGCTGGCGTGCGTCGCCGCCGGGGCGGGAGTGGAGCTGGAGATCCGCGGCGCCGCCGAGCTCCGCGTGAAGGAGAGCGACCGCATCAGCGCCGTCGTGCAAAATCTCCGCGCTATCGGCGCCGACGCGGAGGAGCTGCCGGACGGGCTGCGAGTCGGCGTGGGACGGCGGCAGTTTGCCGGGACGATCGATCCACGCGGCGATCATCGTATCGCGATGGCTTTTGCGATTCTTTCCGCGGCAACGGGCAACCGCATTACGGTTACGGATCCACAGTGCGTCGCAGTCTCGTATCCGGGATTCTGGGAGGATCTTCGCCGGGTGGCAGCGTGATGCGCCGAACACTGGTCATCGCCATCGATGGACCCGCTGCATCAGGAAAGTCATCCACCGCGCAAATGGTCGCCGAGAAAGTCGACTATCTGCACGTCGATTCCGGCTCGCTCTATCGTGCCGCAACCGCGGCAATCTTGCGCGTCGAACCCGATCCGGCAAAATGGTCCGAAGACAGCGTGCTGACTGCGGCGCACAGAGTGGAGCTGCGCGCGGCCAGGACTTCGTTTTATCCCGTTCTCGACAATCGCGCCATCGAAGACGAGATCCGCGGCGCGGACGTGACGCGGAACGTCTCGCGCGTCGCACAAATGCAGCGTGTTCGCGAATGGGTGAACGCGAAGGTTCGCGACGCGGCAGCCGCGAAGAACGTGGTGGTCGATGGACGGGACATGGGGACCGTGGTATTCCCGGATGCCGATCTAAAGATCTTTCTGGTGGCAGACTCGCGGGAGCGCGCAGCTCGACGTCTCCGCCAACAGGGAACTCCAACCTCCGAAAAACTGCTCGACGATGAGACGCTGCGCATAATTGAAAGAGACGCCCGCGACGCCCGGCAGACCGTTCCAGCGGCCGACGCCGTCATAATTGACACGACGAGCCTCACCCAACAGGAGCAAGTGGAACGGATTGTGAATTTATGGAAAGAGCGGTCCGGCTGACCCCGGGGTATTACAGGCTGGGCCGCGGGCAGGCCCAATTGGAGGGTTGCGATGCGTCGTTTCTCGGATAGAGCGGGGCTCGATTGGAGTGCGTTTGAAACCGCACGCCCAAACGGTCTGCCTGACCGCAGGATAAAGCCCGCCAGCGTCACCGTCGCGTTCAGATGCGACGACGGCAGCGAGGTCGCGATGGACTTGCCGGTCGGCGCACTCGAAGGACTCAGCGACGAAGAGCTGCTTCTGTTGCTGACGAAGGGCTTGAAGTAAGCGCACGCTACTCGAGCTGAGCACACGCTCGAAGTTGACCCCACAGGGTGAAAGGTCTACATTTAAAGGCTTGATACGAACGTACTCAACCCTTTAACCAGCAACATGATAGACTCACCCAACCAGACAACCCAAACCGGCACGACGCTGACCGCGCGCGAGAAGCGTGATCTGCAGAAGGCGCAGCTGCGTCCGCTTGCCAACCTGAGACCCGAGCTCTACGACGAGGACGATTACTCGCAGGACGAGCTCGAAACAATGATGGAGATGTACAACGGGACGATGGCCTCGATCGAAGAGGGCGAAATCGTTAAGTCCCGTGTGCTCGATATCCGTGACAACATGGTCGTCCTCGACATCGGCTTTAAGTCCGAGGGGACGATTCCACTCGAGGAGTTCAAGGACCTTCCGGACCTCAAGCCGGGAGACGAAGTCGAAGTTCTACTCGAGCACCTCGAGGACCAGGAAGGATCGGTCGTCCTCTCGAAGAAGAAAGCCGACTTCATGCGCGTCTGGGAGCGGATTCGCGTCGCCTACGAGAATGACGAGCCGGTGCGCGGCGCTCTGATCAAGAAGATCAAGGGCGGCGTCGTCGTCGATCTCATGGGAGTCGATGCATTTCTACCCGGATCGCAGATCGCGCTCCGTCGCGTTCCGAACGTCGACGAGCTGCTCGGCCAGACCTTCGACTTCAAGATCATCAAGCTCAATAAGCGACGCCGCAACATCGTCGTCTCACGCCGTGTGATCCTCGAGCAGGAGAGGGCGGGCAAGCGCGAGAAGCTGATGAAGGAGCTCCAAAAGGATCAGGTCCGGAAGGGCGTGGTCAAGAACATCACCGACTTCGGTGCATTCATCGATCTCGGTGGCGTCGACGGCCTGCTCCACATCACCGACATGTCGTACGGCCGCATTCAGCATCCGTCCGAGATGGTTCACATCGGTCAGGAGCTGGAAGTCAAAGTCCTCGACATCGATTGGGATCGCGAGAGAATCTCGCTCGGCCTCAAGCAGCTCCAGAGCTACCCGTGGAAGGATGTCGCCGAGAAGTATCCGGTCGGCACTCGCGTCAGCGGAAAGGTGGTTTCGATCACCAACTACGGCGCGTTCATCGAGCTCGAGCCGGGCATCGAAGGGCTCGTTCACATCAGTGAGATGAGCTGGACGCGCAATGTCCGTCACCCGTCGAAGCTGGTGTCGATTGGTGAGACCATCGAAGCAGTCGTGCTCAAGGTCGATCCGAACGAAGAGAAGATCTCGCTCGGCATGAAGCAGACGGAGCAGGATCCGTGGATGATGCTGCCGGAGAAGTACCCGGTCGGCACGCGTCTCAATGGTAAGGTGCGCAACCTCACCAGCTTCGGCGCGTTCGTCGAGATCGAGCCGGGCATCGACGGACTGATTCACATCTCCGACATGTCCTGGACGAAGCGTGTCCAGCATCCTTCGGAGGTCGTGAAGAAGGGAGACAGCGTTGACGTTGTGATTCTCAATGTCGATGCCGAGAACAAGAGAATCTCGCTTGGGCTCAAGCAGGCGACCGAGGATCCGTGGCTCCGTATCGGAGAGACCTATCCGGTCGGCACCGAGCTCCGCGGCAAGGTCGTGAGACTCATGGACAAGGGCGTCGTCGTCGACATCGGCAACGATATCGAGGGCTTCGTTCCGGTGAGCCAGCTCAATTTCGGGCAGCCGGTCAACAGCCCGGCGGACATCGTCTACGAGACGATGAACCTGGACCTCAGAGTACTCGAGGTCGACCCAATTCATCGTCGCATCGTTCTCGCTGTGACCGGAATCCCAGCGGAGCAGCCGCCCCGTCCAGAGACGCCGTCCAAGGTCATCCCGATGGAGTCCGACGACTACAACATGTCGGATCCGATTCCGACTCCGCCCGACTCCTACATCGAAGAGCCGGCGTAAACCCTGACAATAGCTAAGGCGGCCCATTCCTCCGGGATGGGCCGCTTTTCTTTTGCCCGATACGGGACACTATCCAGAATCGTCCTTCTAGGGTCGGATTTCGAAACATTTCTCCCTGATCCATTGTTGAATGACAAGCTCGAGCGCCTCTGGCGAAGCACTGCTCGTCCTCGACACCAAGTTGAGAGTTAGAGCAGCGAATAAAGGGTTCTACGCGATGTTCCGGCTGGCGCCGGAAGAGTGCGTCGGGCAAAGGGTTTACGACCTCGGCGGGCGGCCCTGGGACGAGAAGCTGGGTACGATGCTGGAGTCCGTTCTCAACGGTGAACCGCAGTCAGACCATTTCGAGCTGATTCACGACGAGAAGGCGGGCGGTCAGGGAGTGCTCTGGCTGAGCGCCCGCCTCGTTCCATCTGCTGACCCGGCCGACGCCACAATCCTCCTCCAGATCGAAGACCTTACCGCCGGCCGCTCAGTCGAAGAGACACTGGCTGTGAAAACCCAGGAGCTTAACACCTTCGCTGATGTCGCCGGCCGGAGCGCCCACGAGCTCAATAATCTGCTCACCGTCATCCGCATGAATGCGGATCTGCTGGAATCGATGATGGGCGAAGCCAAGATGCCAACCAACGAGGCGGTGGACATCCGACAAGCCGCCGAGCGCGCCGAGTCAATCACCAAGAGGCTGCTGGTGACGAGCCGCCGCGTTCTCCCACAGCCGACCGGGCTCGATCGAGGCGCAGCGGCGGTCCCGCTTCCTGGCTCGCCCCTGAAGGAAACGCCGGAAGAGCGGGCGCTGCGGGAAGCCGCTGAGGCGGAATCGGCCAAAGTTCGCCGTCTGAAGCACGGATCGCACACCGGAACGGAGACGATCCTGCTCGTCGACGACGAAAAGGCGCTGCGCAAACTCGGCAAGCGCGTTCTGTCGGAGGCTGGGTATCGCGTTCTGGAAGCATCGGATGGAGCGCAAGCGCTGCGCATTGCTGCCGAAGAAGTGGGCGAGATCGATCTCATACTAACCGACGTGGAGATGCCTACCCTCGGCGGGCGCGGGTTGGTCGACGAGCTTCACGAGCTCAGCCCCGGATTGCGTGTTCTTTTCATGTCCGGCTACACCGACAACGAGATTCTGCGCCGAGGCATTCGAACTTCAGAGACGGAGTTTCTGCAGAAGCCATTCACGGCAGATTCGCTGCGCGAGGCGGTCCGCACGGTCCTTAGTAAGCCCGCCACCAAGTCAGCCTAGGTGACTCAGACCAGAGCTTCACAGACGGTAAGACCGGCGCGACTCCTCATCGTCGACGATCAGGAGCAGAACATCCGCATGCTGGAACGAATCCTCGCCAAGGCGGGGTACGAGCATGTCACGTCCACGACGAACTCCACCGACGCGCTGGCTCTGAAGATGCGCGTCAAGCCCGATCTGATCCTGCTCGATCTGCACATGCGAGAGAAGGATGGGTTCGCGGTGCTGGAGGAGATCGTTGCCCACAACGGCGCCGCCGAGCACGTGCCAGTGATCATGATCACCGCCGACGACAGCGCCGACACCAAGCGTCGTGCGCTCGCGCTCGGCGCCAAGGACTTCGTCGGCAAGCCGTTCGACTCCGCCGAAGTGTTGCTGCGAATTCGAAATCATCTGGAGACGCGCTTCCTCTACCAGAAGCTGCGCGACCAGAACGTCGAGCTGGAAGCGAAGGTTGCCGAGCGAACCAAGGAGCTCGAGCAATCACAGCTGGAAGTGCTGGAGCGCCTGGCTGC
>JBKPDS010000142.1:0-4589 GCA_046727995.1 Gemmatimonadota bacterium | reverse complement strand
GGAGATCCGGTTCCCAACTCGCGCCGTTGCGCGACATTTCCCCGCGGCCAACGATGGTGCGGCGGTCGGCGCTGATCGTTCCCGTGAACCGCTGCGAGAATTCCGCGTTGTTGCGCCACCATTTCCATTCATTGTCCCGCAGGCTGGCCTCGTATCGCCTCGAGACTCCGCGCTCATCGAAGTACAGCATTGACCATTCTCCAGTCGTGTCATCGGTTCCAAAAATGGAGATGCCGCTCGGGATTTCTGGTTCGTCGATCTCTGACCGCATGATGAGGAATGCTCCACCTTCGATCCACTCGAACGTGGTGCGGCCGTGAAATGTCTTGCCTGGGACCATCGGATGCGTGCCGACTGTGTTCCACGACCCGACCAGGACACTGAGTGGCCCGAGTTTGGGATTTGGCTTCGCTGCTTCGCGACCGACTGGTCGATCCATTTGCTGACGTGAGGGCATAGTTCGAAGCATGGTTTGACAGCTGCCTTGGGTTAGCTAACTCGCATCGTCGTTATCCACTTTGTCCAAGCACCGTGCATGCACGGTTAAGCGCGCGCAACTGCGGGGCGGGTTCTCGGCCGCAACCGCAGCAGAGACACGAGTGCCAGGCCAATGCACGCCCCGAAAACGTTCAGGATGACATCGTTGACATCTGCAGCTCGATAACTCCCCCACGCGCTCGAAAGGTACTGAAGGATCTCGATGCTGACTGAAACAGCAATCGCGATGTGGATCGCACGCCAGAAGCGAAGCCGTCTCCAGACCAGAGGGAGCAAGATACCGAGCGGGAAGAAGAGCATGATATTGCCTTTTGCGTTGTACGCGCAGAACGCTCCGGCGCTCGACCCACCGGGGGAAAACGCGGAGGAACAAGTCAGCGCTGCCAGATTGGGTCGGAGTTCAATTCCCCCAGCACCCGCGGCAAGCAACCGAGAACTTCGGTTCGGGCTGAGCGTAGCAGCGGCAAGGGCGCAGAGATAGAGGACGAAAGTCAGGAGCAGGATTTCGCGGCGGAAGGACAGCGGATGCCCAACGATGCGATGACGGTACAGTCTAAAGACCAGCCAGGAGGGAACGACGATCGAGCTCAGAACGAGAATCGGAAAGGCAAAACTGCGATACGGAAGGAGCTGATAGAAAAGGTGGCGGAGCATCTCGGTAGTTTGCTGGCTGTGGCTAACTACGCGTACGAGCCGAAGCCTCGCCTGGTGTCACTCTGATGATGTCGCGTCGTCGAACTATCCCTTCGTCAAAGGCCCGGCAACCTTGTAAGTACTGAAGACGATGCCGGACGGAAATGCTTTCGTGCTGGCGAGCTCGAATGAGCGTGGCAAGGTCCCCTCTGCAAAGAAGCGCTTCCCCGTGCCCAACAGGACCGGATAGACAGCCAGCGCGACTTCATCCGCCAGCCCCTGCTCGAGCAGCGTCGATGTCAGCGTGGAACTACCCCAGAGGATAAGGTCCGGGCCGTCCTGCGACTTGATGCGGCGAATGCCTTCGACGATGTCCGGTCCAAGACCCTCGAACGGGCCCCACTCGAGACTTTCCGGACGGTGGGTAGCGACGTATTTCGTTGCCGCATTGAGGCCGTCCGCCATCGGACTGCTCGGCGCCTTTGGCCAGTAGCCGGACCAGATATCGTAGGTGCGACGACCAAGCAGCAGATCGAAGCTCTCGCCCTGCGCTGCGACGATTGCATCCAGGCCAGCGGGCGTCCGATAGGGCGCGGTCCAACCTCCGTAGCGGAAATCGCTATCATCCGCGGAGTGCTGGATCACGCTGTCGAGCGAGATGTGTTCGAAGATTTTGAGCTTTCTCATTTGAATTTCACTTTCGCGATCTCTTCGTTTGGCGTGAACCCTTCACCGAAATCCTCGACGTCCATCAGCTTGCGGATCTCGACCTCCGCCTTTCCGGTCGGAGAGAAGAACGGCGCGCGTTTGACCACCTCGATCGCTTCTTCCTTCGACTTCACCTTGATGATTATGAAGCCCGCAACGAGCTCCTTCGTCTCGGTGAACGGACCATCGATGACGGTGCGTTCGTCGCCGCTGAATTTCACGCGCGTACCCGTCGACGTCGGGGCGAGCCCCTCAGCGGCGAGGAGGATGCCAGCCTTCGCGAGCTCCTCGTTGTACTTCTGCATCGCGACAAACGCTTCGGGCTTCGGCGGAGGGCCGCCTTCAGATTCCTTCGTTGCCATTGCCATGACCATGAAACGCATTGTTCTCTCCTGAATTCGCTTTGTGTCGGCTGCCGAGCTCTTCGTGCCCTCACTAGCACGACGAACGAGACTGGTCAAAATCGACACGAGCTTCGAGAAAGCCCTAAGCTGTCGGGTTCAAAGAACTTAGCGTCACGTAGGGCACCAGAATTGCCGCCTTGGCGAAGTTAGGGCCGGGAACTTCGAACGGGAGCAACAATGGACGAGATCAAAGGCATCGCACGGGTCAAATTTCATCCCGGCAAGCTCGAGGAATGGAAGCGCCTGACGGAACAAGCCATGGAGATCGTGCGGACCAGGGACACCGGCACGCTCCAGTACGAAATCTTCTTCAACGCCGATGAGAGTGAGGCAATAGTGTTCGAGCGTTACCGCGACGCCGACGCCGCGATCGAGCACTTTTCCAACATCAGCCATTTGATGGAGCCGATCATGGCGACCGCCTCCGTCACGGGCGAAGTGCTGGGAACGCCGAACGCGAAGATGAAAGAGATGCTCGGAAAGGGCGAGCCGAAGCTGTTCACGCCGTGGCTGGCGTTGCAGGATCAGGAATTGGCGGCGGAGAAATAACCACCGCTTCCGCAACCGGCTCCGTTTGTCAGCATCAACTCGGGTTAGGCGTCGTTCTCATTGGGCTGCGGGTACCCACTCTTCGTGTCGGCTACCGATCCGGCTAACAACTTCTCCAGAATCTTCAGACCTACGTTAGCCAGGCGTCTGATGTAGACACATACCTTCCCAGTCTTGTGCGCTCCCAGCTCGGCTAACAAGACCTATCGCGAGCGCGATAATGTACGCGATCTGAGGCCAGCGGAGAATGAGAAGCGATAACGCTTTAGTTAAGCTGCAAGCACACTACCACTATCGCGGCGTAGCCGCATCCGAAAAGTGCTTGGAGAAACTTCCGCGGTTATCCTCAGATGGCCCATGACACTTCTTGAATTTTCGCCCACCGCCCGCAAGGACACAACGGCATGCTGTCGCTCCGGAATGTGCGCATTCGCGAGATAAGATGAGCAGACGCTCTATCCGCGGCTGGCAGATCGTCCGCAAGCTCGCCCTTGCTGTCGTGGTGACAGCGTGCGCGAGCGGGGGAAAGAGCGGCGAGCGGCAGCCGGATGCCTCCGCCGATCTGCTCACTGCCGAGCAGCTGCGCTCCGGCCAGTGGCGGAATGCGTACGATGCCGTCAGCAGCCTCCGCGCGCGGTGGCTCCAGCCGCGCGGACACGACACGATCATCGGCAAACCGGGTGAAGTGCAAGTCCACCTCGACGATGTCCACCTCGGCGGCGTGGATACCCTGCGGGAGATTCCGGTGATCGAGATCACGTATATCCAGTTCTTCGATCCCGCGACGGCATCGGCGCGCTGGGGTCTCGATCACAGCCACGGCGCAATCTACGTGTCGACACGGCAACGCTGACGTAGCGCCGGCCCTCCGCGGATAACAAAGACGACGCCTGCTGTCTGCTTCGCGGAACACTGTGAACGATGGCATCACGACGGCGGCGCGTCGCGCTGACCAGACTTCTGCGCAATTGGACCTGTCGGCATGAGGTATGCGGCGCCTCAAGCCGCCATCGACGCCCGTAAAGCCGTACGCCGATGCGCCTCCCCGCGCCTGACGAATCGGTGACTAATCTCGCGCTCCCAGAATTCAAAGAACAGCGGACTACGGATACTGTCACCGAGTTTCTCGCGCTCCGTGCGCGCAAGCGCGGCGAATTCACGTTCCCACCTGTCGGAGACGTTGTATGAGACGGATCCTGGAGTGCCTGGCCCTCGCCGTCGTCCTTCCAAAGTTCCTCATCGCCCAAGAGACTGGACAAGTCACCGGGCGCGTGACGGCGGAGGGCGCTCGACCGCTGCCCAGCGCTGCGGTCTCGATCGATGCCGGCAGGCTCGGCGCGATGACCGAAAACGAGGGACGATACACCATCGCCGGAATACCCGCCGGACGCCACATGGTACGCGTGAAACGCATCGGGTATGCACCCGACTCGCAGAGCGTCACGGTCGCGGCGGGGGAGACGACCACCGCCGATTTCGCGGTGGTGCCCCAGGCCGTGGTTCTCGATCAAGTCGTGTCGATCGGCTACGGCACGACGACACGCCGGGATCTCACCGGTTCGGTCGCCGTCGTGACGGCGGAAGATTTCCAGACGAAGGCCGCGCCGACCGTGACCCTGAGCGCCGGGCTGCAGGGCAAGGCGGCTGGCGTTCAGGTTGTCTCGAACAGCGGCCTCCCCGGCGGAGGACTTCGCGTCCGCGTACGGGGCACCGGCTCGATCACGGCGAACAGCGAACCGCTGTACGTGATCGACGGGCTCCCGGCGGAGCAAGGAAGCAGCTCGTCCAATCCGCAAT
>JBKPDS010000141.1:0-2552 GCA_046727995.1 Gemmatimonadota bacterium | reverse complement strand
CCATGATCGACGTGGCCAATCGTTCCCACGTTCACGTGCGGCTTGGTCCGATGGAATTTCTCTTTGCTCATTTCTATCTCGCCTTTGCGGTGACTTTATTGATGATTTCGTCTGCTTTCGATTTTGGTACTTCTTCGTAGTGCGCGAACTCCATCGAGTAAACCGCGCGTCCCTGTGTCATCGATCTCAGTTTGGTTGAGTAACCGAACATCTCCGACAGCGGAACCATCGCATCGATGACCTGCGCTTCGCCACGCTGATTCATTCCGCCGATTCTGCCCCGGCGCGATGACAGATCGCCGAGTACGTCGCCCATGTACTGATCGGGCGATACGACTTCGACCTTCATGATCGGCTCGAGAATGACCGGGCTAGCTCTCTTGGCTGCTTCCTTGATCGCCATCGAGCCGGCGATCTTGAACGCCATTTCGCTGGAGTCGACGTCGTGGTACGACCCGTACACCAGCTCGGCCTTAACATCTACCAGCGGATAGCCCGCCAGCACTCCGCCCTCCAGCGCTTCGCGCATTCCCTCTTCCGAAGGCTTGATGAACTCACGCGGAATGACACCGCCGACGATCTTGTCCTCGAAGATGAATCCTTCGCCCTGCTTGGCCGGCTCGATGTTGATCACCACGTGACCGTACTGACCTTTACCGCCCGACTGGCGAATGAACTTGCCCTCGACCTTCTCGACGCGCTTGCGAATCGTCTCGCGATAAGCAACCTGGGGACGCCCGATGTTGGCGTCGACCTTGAACTCACGCTGCATGCGATCGACGATGATCTCGAGGTGAAGCTCACCCATGCCGGAGATGATGGTCTGACCGGTCTCCTGGTCGGAATGAACGCGGAAGGTTGGATCTTCCTCGGAAAGTTTCTGTAGCGCGATTCCCAGCTTGTCCTGGTCTGCCTTGGTCTTCGGCTCGATGGCGACGTCGATGACAGGAGCGGGAAATTTCATCGCCTCGAGGATGATCGGCTTGTCTTCCTCGGTCATGGTGTCGCCGGTGCGCGTCTCCTTGAGCCCGATCGCAGCGGCGATGTCGCCGGCGCGCACTTCTTCGATTTCGTCTCTCTTGTTGGCGTGCATCTGGAGGAGACGTCCGATGCGCTCGCGTTTTTCCTTGGTGGCGTTGTAGACGTACGAGCCGGACTTGAGGACGCCCGAGTAAACGCGGAAGAAAGTCAGCTTACCTACGAACGGGTCGGTCGCAATCTTGAACGCCAGCCCCGCGAATGGCTCTTCGTCGTTCGGATGTCGCTCGGCGGTCTCACCATCGGCGAGGTGGCCGACGATTGCCGGGATATCCGCCGGCGAAGGCAGGTAATCGACAACGGCGTCGAGCATCGCCTGCACGCCCTTGTTCTTGAAGGCCGCGCCGCAGAGCACCGGCACGATGAATCCGCCGACAGTGGAGCTGCGAATCGCGTGACGAACTTCCTCGACGGTCAACTCGTGGGTGCGAAGGTACTTCTCGATCAGCGCTTCGTCGTGTGAGACGGCAGCCTCGATCAGCTCGGAACGAGCCGCCTCCATTCTCTCACGGTACTCCTCCGGCACTTCGGTGATCTCGAACTTCTTCCCGAGTGATTCGTCGTCGAAGATGTACTGCTTGCGCTCGACTATATCGATGTGGCCGGTGAACGACTCACCGCTTCCCACCGGAAACTGGATCGGATAGGCGTTCTTGGTGAGGCGATCCTTGATCATGCGTAGACAGCGATCGAAATCGGCGCCGACGCGGTCCATCTTGTTGGCGAAGATGAGGCGCGGGACTTTGTAGCGGTCGGCCTGGCGCCAGACCGTCTCGGTCTGTGGCTCCACGCCGGCGACAGAGTCAAGAAGCGTCACGGCACCATCGAGAACGCGGAGCGAGCGCTCGACTTCGACCGTGAAGTCGACGTGACCCGGCGTATCGATGATGTTGATCCGGTACTCGGTCCCGTTCCGCTCCCAGAAAGCAGTGGTCGCGGCCGACGTAATGGTGATGCCGCGCTCCTGCTCCTGCTCCATCCAGTCCATCGTCGCGGTGCCTTCATGCACCTCGCCGATTTTGTGGGTCTTGCCGGTGTAGTAAAGGACGCGCTCGGTCATAGTCGTCTTCCCGGCATCGATGTGGGCCATGATGCCGATGTTACGGTAGTGATCGAGCGGGGTGTTGCGTGCCATAACAGTTCGAATTCTCTCTATGTGAACCGCTCCAAACTCTGGAACGGTGGTCTCATTTCCAACAAAAACGCGGGTGGACCAGCCGCCCCTGGACGGGGCCGGTATCCATCCGCTGCCGCCGGGTGCACCCGCAACTCCTTCACAGGTGGGGACTCGAGGCGCGCCACAAGGCTTCGTGGCGATTGATTTTTTAGTTCTGACGGCCGCTGTAAATCGCGATCCGCCATAGCCTTGTAAAGGTATTCGGGAACGGAGCTAAGTCAAGGCGACCCGAAGCACAAAGGGGAGTGGTTATCTGCACCACTCCCCGATGCTCCGTGATTACGAGCAGCTGTTGTGAAGCTGAATATTCCCGCCGGCGAGCTCGCCTGTGCTAGTG
>JBKPDS010000140.1:0-3547 GCA_046727995.1 Gemmatimonadota bacterium | reverse complement strand
AAAAGGGTAAGCGTCTCGTCGACGGTCAGTTTCTCGGATAGCTGAGTATCCTGAAGCTGAATTCCGAGCAGCTCGCGCAGCTCGCTGGTATCCGTCTCCCAACGCCTGCCGAGCACCTCGACGCTGCCCGCGTCGGGGGAAAGCAGTCCTTCGCAGATCTCGATGGTGGTGGTCTTTCCGGCGCCATTGGGCCCGAGCAAGCCAAAACACTCGCCGGCCCTGACCTGCAGGTTGAGTCCATCGACGGCCACGACATCGTCGTACGCCTTTCTCAGACCCTGCACGCTGAGGGCAAGCGGGGAACTATCGCCAGGTATCACCATAGAACGACAAGGAGTGTCACGAGGACAGGGCAGTTGAGGCGTTCCACAACGCGTGAAACTCGGTATAACCGCTTCGCGTAGAAGGATATGGCGTTGGCGGGAGACGGGCACCGTTCCTGCCGACCCTGGTTTGAAACCAGACGGAGAAATTATGCAGTCGAAGGCCGTGTTTCTACTGAGCACAGCTTGCGTTTTTGCGTCGGCGAGAATTGCCGACGCTCAAGTCTACGGCGCCCCGAAGATTCCTTCTCGCTTCACGGTCGGTGCGGACTTCGCGATCTCCCAGCCAAAAGGAGAGTTCGCCAACAATGTGCCGACCGGTTACGGCTTCGATGTGAACGGCCTGTTCAAGCTCGATCCAAAGGGCTGGTTCGGCATTCGCGCCGATATGGGCAGCGTACGATATGGGCACGAACACGTGAATCTTGGGTTCTTTGGTCCGGGTGCCATCGAGCTCGATCTCAACACCGACAATAAGATCGACTTCGGTGCGCTCGGACTGCAGCTGCAGTTTCCAGACGGGCCCTTCAGGCCGTACGCGAGTGCGGCCTATGCCGGTGTGCATCTCAACACCGAGTCGTGCGTCTCGAATCCGGACGGCCTCGTCGAGGACCAGTGTCATACCAATCATGGCGACTGGGCCGGCGCGGGCGTCTTCGGCGGCGGGGTGATGATCCCGTTCGGTAAATCGCCTGGCGCGATCAACCTCGGTGCCCGCTATCACTACGGGGCCAAGGCGACATACCTCAGGCAAGGCGACATCATCGACAACCCGGATGGCACGGTCACGCTAAATGTTCGCAGCAGCAAGACCGATCTCGTTCTCTGGCAGATAGGCTTCACCTACAATATCCCTTAACAAGGCGATAGTAATGCTCGCTCTTCTCGCCGCCGCAGCTTTCGCGCAATCGTCCGTCACTCTCCAGGTCGGTAGCTCCAGGCAGGACAGCCTCGATCGTGCGAAAAGGGATTCGATAGCGTACCGGAGAGAACAGCGGCGGGACTCGCTGCGCGCCCGCCGCGAGTATCGAGACTCGCTGCAACGCCTTGCCCGAATCGCCAGGCAGCTGCCGGTGACACCGACCGTGCTCGCCACCGCCTTTAAGGACGCCGCAGCAAAGGACCTTCTGCTCCGCGCCCGCGCGGCGAGACTCACCCAGGATTCGACGCTTACTTCGTATGACGCGAAAGGATATGAGCGCCTTTCCGTCGGTATGGGATTCAAGAAAATCGGTCGCGATCGGCTGCTGCTGCGTGGCGAACGCGCTTCACACGTGCAATGGCAGCGGGGCAAAGGTGCCATCGTCGATGTCACAGGCCAACGGGCGGTCTTTCCGATGCTGGACGGGATGGGGAAGGCCGACATCAACATCGCCGACGAGCTGAACGACATCCCGTACTTTCCTGGTCGAGAAACTCTGTGGATCGGCTCGGGCCTGGCCAAGGCGCGTGTCAACGACAACGAGATGATCCACCCGCTAGCTGAGGGCGCGGAGGCTTACTACACCTACGAGTCCGGCGACTCGGTGAGCTTCCAGCTTCCCGGTGGGCAGCGCATCGAGCTGCGCGAGCTGAAGATTCGTCCGCGCCAGCCGAAATGGAACGTGGGAGTCGGATCGCTGTGGTTCGATGTCTCGACGGCGCATCTGGTCCGCGCGGTTTATCGGATGGCGCAGGAAATGGACATCATGGCGGTCGCCAAGCAGGAGAGCCAGGACGAGCACGATCCGGACGACGACATTCCGACCTGGCTCAAGCCGATGATCACGCCAATGAAGGCGAACGTCAGCGCAGTCACCGTCGAGTACGGCCTGCACGAGGGGCGCTTCTGGCTCCCGCGCTCCGAGACGCTGGAAGGCGATGCGCAAGTGAGCTTCATGCACATCCCCTTCAAGCTGGAGCAGCGATACACCTACGCCAGCGTGAACGGCGACGAGCCGATGTTCGCTGTGACCATCGCCGTGGCCGATACCGCCAGCGATTCCGTGTCGCGGGCGGCGCGTCGCCAGCGCCACCGTGATGAATGCAAACAGGGAACGGAACGCATTCGGGTGCACGAAAGATCGGACGAAGGTCTGCAGGTAATGGTGCGGACTCCCTGCGATTCCATCGTGCTGGCGCACTCGAGCGACCTGCCGAAATCGATTTACGACGAAGGAGAAACAGTGTTCGGTGCGGCCGAACGCGACGCACTGGTTGCTGAAGCGTTGACGCTCGGCGCTCAGCCGGGATTTGCGCCGCAGCGCGCGACGATTTCGTATGGGCTGCCCTATACGCGCTTCAATCGCATCGAGGGATTCTCTTCCGGTGTCGCCGTCGACAAGGTCCTCGGCGAAGGCTACTCGAGCCATGCCCTGTTTCGAATCGGCGTCGCTGACTGGTCGCCGAACGGAGAGCTGTCGATCGATCGGACCGATGGCCGGCGCAAAATCGGTGTCGGCGTCTATCGTCGGCTCGTTGCCTCCAACGATTGGGGCGATCCACTCGGGTTCAGCAGCTCCGTCTCCGCTCTCTTCTTCGGTCGAGACGAAGGTTTCTATTACCGGACGTGGGGCGCGGAGCTGACCGGTGAGAAAGATCAGGGCATCATCAGCAGTTGGCGTCTGTTCGCCGAACAACACTTCGACGCAACGGTGCACACTGAATTCGCGATCGCGCATCCCGGCGGGGTGAAGGGTGAGCTGACTAACATCGACGCCGTCAACGGGAAGATCGTCGGCCTGGCGGTGACGCATCATTCGTCGTACGGACTCGATCCACACGGATTTCGCGCGCTCACCGATCTGAAGCTCGAGGGGGCAGCGGGGACGTTCGACTACTCACGCGGCTCTCTGCAGACCACGCTCTCTCACGGAATCGGCCCCCTCGACTGGGCTCTCACGCTTGGTGGCGGCACGTCGGGCGGCCAGCTACCGATTCAAAAGCAGTTCTTCCTTGGCGGAGTGCAAACTGTGCGCGGTCAGAAGGCCGGCGCGGAGATTGGTGATTCGTTCTGGATGACCAGCGCCGAGATCGGCAGCCGTTCGACCGGATTCCGCAAAATCGTCTTTGCCGATCTTGGCTGGGCAGGGGATCGGACCGACTTCTCGCATCCGGGCCGCCCACTGAGCGGTGCAGGGATCGGCGCGTCGTTCATGGACGGTCTCGTTCGCGTCGATCTCGCCAAGGGCATTTATCCGGAGAAAGCCGTGCGCGCGAATCTCTACGTCGAGGCGCGGTTCTAG
>JBKPDS010000139.1:0-3754 GCA_046727995.1 Gemmatimonadota bacterium | reverse complement strand
CCTGGGGATACCGCGCTTGGATTGCCCGCCAGCGGCTCGACACTGCCGGCACTCCTCAAGAAATCCGGGTATGCGACTGGGCTGATCGGGAAATGGCATCTCTGCTGGAAGCCGGAGTTCAGTCCTAATGCGCACGGCTTTGACGAATTCTTCGGGTTTCTCAGCGGGGCGGTCGATTACTACACTCATCGCCGCGGCGACGGCAAGCCGGATCTATACGAGAATAGCAAACCGGTCGAAGAACACGGCTATCTGACGGATGAGATCACCTGGCGCGCCGTTAGCTTCATCGATCGACACGCGGGCGGACCGTTTTTTCTCGAGGTTGCCTACAACGCGGTTCATTGGCCATTTCAACCACCGCACATGGCCAACGCGGAAAATCATCCGGCGCCGCGGCCGACAGGATCCGGCGATTTGACTTTATATCAAGGCCCGAACGATCCGGTGCCCGCAACGCGCGCAGATTATGTCCGCATGCTGGAGAGCGCCGACGCTGGCGTGGGTGAAATTCTCGCCGCGCTGGACCGGAAAGGACTGGCGAAGAATACCCTCGTCATCTTCACCAATGACAACGGCGGTGAGTGGCTCTCTCACAACGATCCGCTCAGCAATCGAAAGAGCACGCTCTGGGAAGGTGGCATCCGCGTGCCGCTGATTCTTCGCTGGCCCGGCCATCTGCCGGCGCACGCCATTTCGAAACAAGTTGCGATTACGATGGACCTGACGGCGACAATTCTCCACCTGGCCGGAGCAGTGGTTCCGTCCAGTTACAAACTCGACGGGATCGACATTCTTCCCAGCCTGACCGGCAAATCGCCTGTTGTTGAACGCCAGTTATTCTGGAGGCGGAAAGGGGCAATTCCTCAGACGGCGGTCCGCTCGGGACGATGGAAGCTCCTTCATGATGGCGCCAACTTCTATTTATTCGATGTCGCCGCCGATCCCGGAGAGCGCCACGATCTGACCGCCGAGCATCCGGAAATGGTGCAGAAGCTGGCGACGATGATCGACGCCTGGCAAAAGGATGTGGACTCGAAGACTATCGGAAGTCCTCAGACGCCTCACTAGTTACCGGTGCACTCGTCGAAGCGCCCGCGCGAGAATCGATCCACCTTTCATCTGCCAGCACAACCGACGTCTCGACCTGCCGCTCCGGAATCTTCCAGTACTTGTGCAGGAGGCGGTCCTTCTCGTCGGAATCGACCATCGTGAATCCGTTGCGCTGATAGAAATCGACGGCCCACGATGCATCGGCCCAGGTGCCAATCAAGATCGGCTTGTCGGTGAGCTCCTCGACATGGCGCAGGAGCTTCGTTCCCACACCCAATCGCTGGGCGTCGGGCGCGACGTAGGCGTGGCGTACCAGCGCGACGTCTCCCTTGTCCTGAATGCCCATCACACCCAGCAGGCTGCCATCGTCCTCCGCCACCCAGAAGACGACGCCGCCGGCAATCTCCTTCAGCAGCTCGCTGGCCGCCATATAGGGCTCGTGCCAGCGGTCCGCCGGGATAACGCCGCGATACGCGTGCGCCGCTTCGTTGATGACCGCCCAGATCGCTGCGAAATCACCCGCTTTGTTTTTTCGAATCTGCATATGTAGAAATTTTATGTGCCTAAGACTCTAACATTAGGTGTATTTGGATCGATAAAGGTTGCGCTAAACATCAGATTGCGAAACATCGGAGTCCCATTGCCTCACCAATGAAACTCGCCCTGAACTCATCCGTACATCAACATTTCCCTTTCTTGCAAGCTCCTTGTAGAGACGGTAAGTCTGAGCCCATGAAACGGCGGCGAGTCGTGATCACTCTGCTATTCGCCGCCGTTGGCGCATCGGCGCAGGCGACGCCCCAACGTACCTACGCCAACCCAATCGACATCGATTACAGGTACAACTTCGAGCAGCACAACGAAGGCATCTCGTATCGATCGGGCGCCGATCCGGTCATCGTCGTTCAACGCGGCGAGTACTACCTGTTCGAGACGATCGGCGATGGTTACTGGCATTCGCGCGACCTCGGCACCTGGCAACACATCACACCCTCGCGCTGGCCACTGAACGACGTCGTTGCGCCGGCGGTGCTGTCAGTGCGCGACACGATTTATTTGTTGCCGAGCACGACGAGCCCATTGCCAATTCTGATGTTGACCCAGCCGGCGACGGGACGCGTCGAATTTTACAATCGACTTCTTCCCTGGCTGCCGAATGCACGTGCCTACGAAGGCCGCATGTTCGCCAAGCCCGACTCGGTGCAGCCAGGGCCGTGGGATCCGCAGTTCTTTTACGATTCGGCGACGGACAGGTGGTTCCTCTACTGGAATTCGTCGAACGTCTATCCCCTGCACGTCATCGAGCTCGATAAGTCGAAACAGCTCGCCTACAAGGGAACGCCCCGCTGGCTATTCGGCCTCGATCCGGAGAAGCACGGGTGGGAGCGGTTCGGTCAGGATCATCGAGACTCCACCGTCAAGCCGTACATCGAAGGATCGTGGATGACGAAGTACAAGGGCCGGTACTATCTGCAGTACGGCGCCCCCGGCACCGAGTACAACGTGTATTCGACGGGAGTCTACACCGCCGACAATCCACTCGGGCCGTTCAGTTACACGCCATACAATCCCGTTGCGTACAGGCCCGGTGGATTCGTCCACGGTGCCGGACACGGCAACACCTTTCAGGACGTCTATGGCAACTGGTGGAACACGGGCACGCCGTGGATCGGCTACAACTGGAACTTCGAGCGGCGAATCGCCATGCACCCCGCAGGTTTCGACGCCGATGCTCAGCTGTACGTCGACACTCGCTTTGGAGATTTTCCGCACTGGCTGCCGACGAAAGCGTATCAAAAGAGCGACGATCTCTTCACTGGCTGGATGCTGTTGTCCTACCACAAAGCCGTCACCGCCTCTTCGGCGCGCGACAGCTTTCCAGCGACTAACGTCACCGACGAAGACAATCGCACGTTCTGGGTCGCTCGCGAGAATCGGCCGGGAGAATCGGTAACGATCGATCTCGGTCGCCCATACGAAGTGAAAGCAATCCAGGTGAATTACGCCGACTACAAGTCGGGTCTCTACGGAACCGATTCCGCAGTCTTCACCCGATTCCGTCTCAGCGCGTCGGCTGACGGGCGGCAATGGAAAACGGTCGCCGATCTCTCCCGCGAGCGACGCGATCGGCCCAACGCCTACATCGAGCTCTTCACGCCGACGCGCGCGCGATTCGTGAGGTACGAGCACATCCATGTCGGCGCGGCAAATCTCGCCATCAGCGACATTCGCATTTTTGGAAATGGTGACGGACCTCGACCGGCAACACCGACGGGTCTCAGCGCACGTCGCGATTACGACGAGCGCAACGCGAGGATTACCTGGCGGGCTGTACCCGGAGCGGTGGGCTACAACCTTCGCTGGGGAATCTCACCATCGAAATTGTACGAGACGTATCAGCGCTTTGCCGACCAGGGCACGACCCTGGAATTGAGGGCGCTCACCGTGGGTCAGGCCTATTGGGTGGCCATCGAGAGCTTCGATGAGAACGGGGTCTCACCGCTCAGCTCAGCGGTGCCAATTCGCTAAACACAACCTCCGTAGCTGCAGCGATTTAAGACTCAGCAATTCCTCACAGTTTTTACGGAACGGCTCTTGAACTGAATAAGCTACTTGCACGAACCCGTCTAAGCTCAGGAGGTGCTATGCGGTACAATCGATTCAACCGACTTCGAAGCGGGGTGGCGGCGCTGGCGGTAGC
>JBKPDS010000138.1:0-12695 GCA_046727995.1 Gemmatimonadota bacterium | reverse complement strand
GGGCTGGTGAGAATCCTGAGAGGAAGTGTCGCCGACGGTGTCACCAAGTGGGCGATGGGCTCGATCCTCGTATTTCATCCTGATCACGAGGCGGAGCAAGCGCTTTCCGGGGATGCCGTGGAGAAGGAGCGCCAAGAAGCGGCAACGTTGGCATAATCGGCGCGCGGACGGATCAAGTGGAGCTACCCTTCACCAGCGCGCAATTCTTCGACGTCTTCCGACGCTATAATGAAGCCATTTGGCCGAATCAGTGGCTGTTGTTTCTCGTCGCGTTGTTTACCGTTGTCCTGGTCGCGGCCGGCGGCAGAAACGGCCGCTCGGTCACCGGCGCTCTTGGTTTCCTTTGGCTGTGGATGGCGATCGCCTATCACCTCGCTTTCTTCCGCCACATCAACCCGCTGGCGATCGGTTTTGCAGTCCTCTTCATAGCCGAGGGAATTCTTCTCGCGGTGAACGGCGCGCGCGACGATATGCTGGTGTTTCGTATCCGCAGGGGTTTGCCGGGACTCCTGGGCGCGTCGCTCGTTGCTTATGCGTTGGTCGTCTATCCGCTCCTTGGTTACGCACTCGGCCATCGCTATCCGGCATCGCCGACCTTCGGTCTGCCTTGTCCGACGACGCTCTTTACCTTGGGGATTTTGAGCTGTGCAACGCCGGCCGTGGCACGGAAACTCGCCGTGATTCCACTGATCTGGGCGTTGATCGCCAGTCAGGCTGCGTTCACGCTTGGTGTCTGGGAGGATCTCGGCCTCCTCGCAGCGGCCGTGTTGTTCATCTCCGTTCCGCTCCGAAGCGGCGTGCGTGTCAGTCATCCGCGCGCCGTTCGAATCTATTGATGCCCCTGACGCCTCACATCGAAAAACACTTCACCGCCGGCGACACGGTCCGCGACATAGTGATAGGAATGTCAGACGGATTGACTGTCCCGTTTGCGCTTGCCGCAGGACTCACCGGTGCAATCACGCAGTCCCGTCTCATCATCACGGCGGGTTTCGCCGAGATCGCCGCCGGCTCGATCGCAATGGGCCTCGGAGGCTATCTCGCCGCCCGCGGGGACGCAGAGCACTACAGCCACGAGCTGGCGCGCGAGCGGGACGAAGTCCAGCGCATCCCCGATGCCGAAGCACAGGAAGTCTCCGACATTTTCCGAACGTACGGGTTGTCGGATACGGAGAGCGCATCTGTCGTCCAGTCGCTGCGCCAGCGACCGCAGGACTGGGTGTCGTTCATGATGCGCTTCGAGCTCGGCCTCGAGCAGCCGAATCCGACGCGTGCCTGGAAGAGCGCGTTGACGATCGCGCTCTCCTACGTCGTCGGCGGGATGATCCCCCTCAGCGCGTATCTATTGTTGTCCGACGCGCGCGCGGCGCTGCGCCTCTCGGTAATCGTCACCCTCGCCGCTTTGGGAATCTTTGGCGGAGTGAAGGGCAGGTTCACCGGAGTCCCCGTGCTGCGCAGCGCGCTCCAGACAGTAATAATCGGCGGGCTTGCCGCCGCTGCCGCGTTCGCGATCGCGCGCTTTATCGCCTGACGCAGTACCAGCGCGCGAGGCCGCGCGTCAAAGGCGCTTCACGAGTGACACTTTCCACTTTCCTTGTGCCGGGACGTGGAACAGCTCGGCACTGACCGTGGAATACGTGCCCTCGATCGTACGCCAATTCACGAAATCTCCCTTGAAGGTGGTAGTCACCCGGCACGCGCAGTCGGGATCGACGTACGGATCGAGCATCCCGATCACCGATTTTCCTTCCTTGCGCACGAAGTGAATGGTCAGCAGTTGCTTCGGATCGCCGACGACTGCTCCTTTAACCATTTGGCGATCTGGCGCCACGACGTTGGCGGCATTCGCCCGGGGTGACATAACTACCGCTCCGGAGGCTTCTACCTCGCCAGCCCGGAGAGTGAAAGAGATGTCGCCGTTTCTGCCCGTCTCTGCGCTGGAGTACTCACCGCTCCATTTGCCCACCAGCGGGTTGAGATCGAAATCACTGGACGTGAGCTCGATGGTCGGCTCGCGCAGCGAGCAGCCGAATGTGAGCATCGCAAACGCAGCAACGCCGGTAATCAGTGTGGTGTGGCTCATAAATACCTCCGCTCTGCGCGCGCCTTTATCCCGCGCAGCATCCCCCTTTCCATGATTAGATGGGCCGGCTCGTAGACGAGAAGTCGGAACGGAGTCGTGATCACGGCGCCCAGATCAGGTTCGCCTTCGAGACGCGTGCGGACGAACATCCGCGTGGTGTTATCGCTGGCGGGTACCAGTACGAACGCACCCCAGCCCTCCAGCACAAGAGCGCGACCGGGTACTACCTCTACCACTTTGCAGCCAATCTTCCCGAACCTTCCTCCCAGATAATCAGAGGGGACGGTTGGAACCAGCTCACCAACTAGTCTCGTTTGCCACGCCGGTACAATGCGATCGGCGTTCGTTATCTGCGCGCCGACAGCGTTTTCCAGCCTCGTATAGCTGTAGAATCCGCCGCGATCCTGACCGATCTGGATCAGCCACGGCCAGACGCTGGCCACCGGGGCATTGATGGTGATGCCATGATCGATACGGTAATGCGCAACCGGAACGACCTGGTCACCGGGCAAGTGCGTGGCACGATCAGCTGCGGTGGTTCCCCACTGCACATTCCACTGACGCAACGCGACGACGAGCGCGACATAAATGATCAGTAGCCAGGAAACGACAATTCCAATCAGGTGTCTAACGCGGTGCGAGCGGCGCCCGTTTGACGCCGTTTCGGCTGGGGCGGGTTGCGAGTAGGCCACCAGCGACAGAGCGATGATGTCGATTCCCACGCCGATGAGAAACGCAGAATTCGGCGAAGAGAGGAACAGCAATAGCGATGCGCTCGCAGCGACGAGCGTAAATGCCCGCCACAAGTCGCGCAGGCCCGCTACTCCTAATGCGCCAAGACCACCGACGATGAATCCGACCATCGCCAATTCCCACAGCGACGCAACGATCCACCAGCGTCCGGTTTCGGCGGCCCAGATTCCGACGGCGGCGTGCGCCAGCCCGTGCACAACAAAGAAAGAACCAAGAAGTTTTTGTTGAGTTGAAGAGAGCGGGAAGCTGAGCCTCGCGATTTGCTCCCCGCGTGCGATTACGATCGGCGGCGAAGTCACGGCGAACCTCTCGGTGTGATCTACGCGCAATGTGCGGCGGACACCGTACGCCTACTATCGGGCAAACCTCGCTAATCTTGTAAGCATCACTCCTACGTCGATGCAACGACCGCGTGCGCTAACCATGAGCACTGCGCGACCAAGATTTCCCTTACTTCGGTGCCTGTCTTTGACCGACAGACTTTCCATGATTGGCGGATGATCTTGGGACGAGTGCGAGCAATCGGCGCGGACAGTCTCGCGGAGATCAAAATGACGACGATTGGGATGACGCAGGACCGCCACCAGACGATATCGGATGGGGTCCGGCGTGGAAGCATGGTGCGACAGGCGCTCCTCTGGTCCGGCGTTCTCTCTTCATTGCTTTATATCGCCGCGGACATACTCGGCGGCCTCCAATATCAGGGATACAGCTTCACAGGCCAGGCGATTAGTGAGCTGGGGGCGATCGGTGCTCCGTCGAAACCGTTCGTCGACCCGCTCTTCATGGTGTACAACCTGCTCGCGCTGGCGTTCGGAATCGGTGTCTTTCGGGTGGCGGCCGGAAGAAATCGCGCCTTGCGCATCACGGGTGTGGCGCTGACCGGTTACGGCGTTATTGGGATCGCCGCCAGCTTGGTGGGTTCGTTCTTCGCGATGCACCAGCGCGGCACCAGCACCAGCGTTGCCAGCGACAGCCCGCACATCATTCTCACGGCAATCCTTGTATTGCTGCTGGTCGTCGCGATGGGCTTTGGCGCCTTCGCGCTCAACAGACAATTTCGGCTGTATTCGTTGGCGACCATTACGACAGTTATCGCTTTCGGCGCGCTGACAGCTCTATACGCCCCGCGAGTCGCGGCAGGGCAAGCGACTCCCGGAATGGGGGTTCTCGAACGCATCGATGTTTACTCTTGCATGCTATGGCTCGCACTGTTGGCGATCGCTCTCTTGCGGCGTCCTGCTTCGCGCGACGGAGGGTTGCTGCCATGACAACCACTGCTCGCGTCGATGGCCTGGTCGCGCCGGGCTTTGAGGAAGTACGCGCCGAGTTCGAGCGAAACTTTAGCGAACGTGGCGAGATCGGCGCCGCCGTCGCCGCATACTGGCGAGGCGAGAAGGTCGTCGATCTGTGGGGCGGCCACCGCTCACCAGATCGCGACGCACCGTGGAACCGGGATACGATGGTCGTGGTCATGTCCACCACCAAGGGCCTCGCCGCAATGACACTGGCTGTTGCCAACGCGCGCGGCTGGCTGGACTACGATGCACCCGTCGCCCGCTACTGGCCGGAATTCGCGCAAAACGGCAAGGCCGCCATCACAGTTCGCCAACTCCTCGGCCACGAAGCTGGGCTCGTCCTGCTGGACGAGAAGCTCCCATTCGAGAAGTTGCGCGATCTCGACTACGTCGCCGGCGTCCTTGCGAGACAGAAACCCGCTTGGCCACCCGGGACGCGCCACGGATATCACACGCTGACGATCGGACTTTACATGCAGGAGCTTATTCGCCGCGTAGATCCGATACATCGCACGCTCGGTCGCTTTTTCCACCATGAGATCGCTGTGCCACTGGGTCTCGATTTCTACATCGGCCTTCTGCCGTCGATTCCCGCCGAGCGCATTGCATCGATGAAGCTGTTGTCCATGTGGCGTGGGCTGCTGGCGCTGCGCTATACGCCCCCCGCCGTAACCCTGAAGATGATTACGCCTGGCTCCTTGCTGCGGCGCACGTTCGTCGGTGCGAATCCTGATTGGCGTGATCGGCGCTGGCTCGAGCTGGAGATGCCCGCTGGGAACGGCGTAGGCACTGCGCGGGCTATCGCGCGCGCGTACTCGGCGTTTGCCGAAGGGGGAACCGAGATCGGCATCACGCCTGAGACGTTCGGCCGTGTCATCGCCCCGCCTGTGGTCGCGCGCCCCAAGGACGAGGTTATAGGCCTGCCGTCGTACTTCTCGCTCGGCTTTCTGCGGCCGGGACCCGAGGTCTCGTTTGGTTCGAGCCCACGCGCGTTCGGCGCGCCCGGTGCGGGCGGGTCGTTCGCGTTCGCCGACCCGGACGCCCGCCTCGGCTATGCCTACGTGATGAACAAGATGGATTTCTACCTGTTCGACGATCCGCGCGAGAAGCCGCTGCGCGACGCGATATACCGCTCCATCAGGCGACTCGCGCTCAGCGCTGCGAATCAGTTTCGCGCGGCAGGAAAACGGAGCGCCAGTTTCCCCTCAGCAGATTTCGCAAAGCTCGCCACACCATCCGCACCAGTAACGCGGTCAGGATCAGAACGATCAACGCGATCGCCAGCGCGAGCAGCGGATGGTGCCAGATCAGATAGCTAAGCGTGGCCAGCACGCTGATCTCCGCGAGGTTTACCACCCCGTTAGTCACGGGCTCAGGGGATGTATCGACTGCTACGCGCAGTCCAAGCTTCGTGACGTGGGTGGCGAGGCCGAGTCCACCGCCGAGTAATCCAGCCGCCAGAACAATGGAGGGATCCGCGTGCCAGGCGGTCGCGACGGCGAGAGCGGCAGCCGCTGGTGGTCGAATGAAAGTGTGCGCGGTCTCCCAGAGCGATGCGACGCCCGGAATGAGCGTCGCCAGGAACTCAATCAGCGCGAGGACAGTGGCGATGCCGAGGATCACGGGGTTGCTGAAGTCCGTGAGCAGGCCAGCCGGTGGAATAATCCAGCCGAACCGCGCCGCCCAGCCAAGGAGTGCAACGGACGCGTAAAGACTTATTCCCGACAGGTAGGCCAGGCCGAGCGACTGAGCGAGAGTAATCAACGAACCCATGCGCGAGCCCCGACGATGTCAGCGTTTCTCTGACACCCAACTAGGCGTTCCCCGAGCAACAATCCAAGCATTCTCCGACTAAGGAAACATCGACTCCGCGGCATTTTACCTCGGTAACAAACACATCCCAACCGGAGAAAGAATGCGCACTCGTGGAGTCATATTAACGTCACTTGGCAGTCTTGCGTTGGTGGTGGGCCTAATAGCCTTCACCGCAGCCCGTCGTGGCGAGCGGGTGGACAGCGTGGATTTCGACAAAGTCGTCCGCGCAACCAACCCCGCCTATGATCCCCGGTTGGCGCCCGTGTCCGACGCAGGGATCAAGGAGTTTCGGATACCCATTAAGGAGGCGACGCTCGAGATCGCGAAGGGTGTCGGCTACCAGGGTTGGACATTCGGCGGCACCGTGCCCGGACCCGTTATTCATGTTCGTGTCGGTGACCGCGTCCGAGTCACCGTCATCAACAATTCACCAATGCCGCACTCGATCGACTTTCACGCGGCGCGAATTCCACCGAACATCGCCTACCGGATGATCATTCCCAAGGATTCGGTGCAGTTCGAATTCACCGCTCGCGACGCAGGTGCGTTCATGGTGCACTGCGGCACACCTCCCGTAAGCATGCACCTGATGCAGGGGATGTACTTCCCGTTTATCGTCGATCCCAAGCACGGCTGGGGAACCAAAGCCGACAAGGAGTTCGTGCTGGTACAAAGCGAGTTCTACGCGAAGCCCGGCGACTCTAGCAGGCTTGGAGTACTGCTGCCCGCGCAACCGGACTGGAGCGCCGAGCAATCCAAGACGGCCAGTCAGGTGGTGTTCAACGGACGCGCGTTCCAGTACAAGGAGAACACGCTCAACGTGGATGTCGGAGATCGGGTGCGACTGTTCGTTGTCAACGCCGGACCCAACTTCGAAAGCGATTTCCATATCGTCGGCGCAATTTTCGACCGGGTTTATCCTGACGGGATTCCGGCACACGCTTTGGAGGATCTGCAGACCTATCACGTCCCTGCCGGCGGCGGAGCGGTCTTTGAGACGGTCTTCTCCAAGGACGCGAGTGGCGAAGGGCTCTATCCCTTCGTCACCCACAGCTTCGCCGACGCGGAGAAGGGGGCGGTAGGAATAATCCAGGTAGGATCTCCGAAGAACGCGCACATGGATCACTAGGATGACCGACTCGCAGATTGCCTGCGGATTTCGTGTCAGCTTCACGTAAGGTTGTTGAGCAATCAGGATATCAGCGTTTCCCTGACAGGCCGGCGCCAGGGTACGCCGCTATGTTAGCGCGCGAGCGCCAAGGGGCGCAGCGACTCAGATAGTCCACTGTCACGTGGAGGCTAAATGTCCACTCGCAGCCGCAGTATCGGGGCCACGCTGCTTTGCGCGATGCTCGCGCTGGCTATTTTCTCGAGCGGTGGAAGCGCGCTTCCTATCGCGCCGGTAACAAGTCCGAAATCGAATACCACGCTGACTCAGATTGATGCGACTCTCGGAGTTCATGCCAGCCAGGCAGTCGCGCCGGCCGCCCTTTATATGGCGTTTGCCAAGCTGTTTGTCCCGAGCTTTTCTCGCCAAACTGGGCTCGCGTGCAGCTCATGCCACTACCAGTTTCCCCAGCTCACTCCGTTCGGGCGGCTTTTCAAGCTCAATGGCTATACGCTTACATCATTGCCGACAGTGGGCCAGCCGAGCGACAGCGTCGGCCGTGAGTCGCTCAAGCTCGCGACGATTCCTCCGTTAGCTGCAATGCTTGTGACTGGGTTGACGCAGACTTCACGCGCACAGCCCGAGACGCAAAACGCGACAGTGGGCTTCCCACAGGAACTGAGCTTGTTCATGGCCGGCCAGATTACTACACAGGTCGGAATCTTCTCGCAGCTCACTTACTCCGGTGCTGACGGTGCGATCGGGATTGACAACGTCGACCTGCGGTGGGCAAGGCATGCCAGTCTCGCGAATCGCGATCTCCTCTTCGGCGTTACCCTCCACAACAACCCGACTGTTCAGGATGTGTGGAACACCACTCCGGCGTGGGGCTTCCCATTCATGGCGTCGGAAGTTGCTCCTTCGCCCGCCGCCAGTACGCTGATCGATGGTGGACTCGAGCAGCAGGTGGCGGGACTCGGCGCGTACTCGTTGTACGACAATACTCTCTATGCTGAGTTCACCGCCTACCGCTCGGCGCCGCAGGGTTCTACGGAACCTCTCGACGCAACAGCAACCAACGTCACGAAAGGCGTGATTCCATACTGGCGTGTCGCGCTTCAGCACGCGGGAGTATCGACTTACGGCATGATCGGAACGTTCGGTTTCGCAGCGCGTGTCTATCCAGCGGGAGTCTCGGGGCCAACGAACGACTACACTGACGCGGGCGTCGACGCGCAGCTCGAGCACCGCTCTGGAATCGGCACGTGGATCGGACGCGCGGCATTCATTCACGAGCGTGAGACACTCACCGCCTTCACGACGGCGGTGCCAGCCGAAGCCGCGAATCTGCACGAGACCCTCTCCACGCTGCGCGCAAATCTTTCTTTTGAGCCGAGCCTGCACTACGCCTTGACTGCGGGCTACTTCCAGACGACGGGCACCACTGACCCGATTCTGTTCGCGCCTGCATCGCTAACTGGCAGTCGAACCGGGAGCCCAAGATCGCGCGGGGAGATCGGAGAGCTCGCGATAAACCCGTGGCAGAATACTCGTTTCGGATTGCAATACGTTCTGTACAATCTCTTCAATGGTGCCTCGACGGATTACGATGCCTCCGGTCGCAAGGCATCGGACAACAACACACTTTTCGCCTATCTGTGGCTAGCGTTCTGACAACACGTCCCCTCGTATGAGCAACGCTGGTGGTGTCTCGAGCAGCGAGCGAATGAACTACACGTTCGCTCGCTTCGCGAGATGGGGTATGGTGCCGCTCCGACTGGTCGTGGGCCTCGTGTTCCTGATGCACGGAGGACAAAAGCTCTTCGTCTTCGGCGTCGCCGGAACGGCTGACATCATGGGGAAGCTGGCACTACCGCTGCCAACGGCGTGCGCGGTGATCGTGATCACAGTGGAGTTACTGGGCGGGTTGGCAATTCTCCTTGGCGCTTTCACGCGACTGGCGGGCGCTCTGCTTGCTTTCGAGATGGTTGTCGCCATTCTCGTGGCCCGGTTGCACGGCGGTTTTTTCGCGCCGTATGGGTATGAGTTCGAGCTCACCCTGCTAGCTGCGTGTGTGACCTTTGCGTTGAGTGGTCCAGGGCAGATCTCGCTTGAAGCGATGCGCCGTCAATCCCCTGCGGCGTGAGTTCGGGCGAATTCGATTGAAGGCTCGTTTGTAGTCTGATGAGAGCATTCCTCCTATCGCTCGCCATGCTGATGTTCGCGGGCGCGGCCGCACTGGCTCTGTATCAGGGCGCACAGACTGGACGCGCGCCGCCGGACACCAGCGCCATCACACCAGCCATGGTCGAGCTCGGCCGCGCGATTTTTCACGGGCGGGGCACTTGTTTCGCCTGCCATGGCCAGAAACTCGAAGGATCACAGATCGCTCCAACTTTGATGCCGCACGCGTGGAGAGATGCCAAGAACGGAGAATTCCCGGCGATTTATTACGTCGCGACACACGGTGTCCCGTCGACGCTGATGGTCGCGTATCCGGGAGGGATTACACCAGAGCAGGCGCTGGCGGTTGCATCCTATGTGTGGTCTGTCAGCAGGGGCAAGGCGAAACCGTGAATCGTGTTGGTCGGTCTTAACTTCAAATGCGCTGAGACCCTTCAGACCAAGAGCGCCTTGGGTAAAAAAGAAACAGCCCGGGATATTGAACCCGGGCTGTTTCTTTTCAGGAGATGTGCGTCGTATCAGGCGCAGGTGATCACACCGTTGACCATCTGACACGTCTTCGCCGACTGTGTGTGCGTGGCGGTCGCACTCCACGACGGAGGCGGGCCAGCAACGGCGGTGACAACCACGGTGACGTTCTGCGACGGGCTGAAGCCCTGGAGTGGGACCGCAGTCGTGGCGGTTCCGGAGAAGTAAGAACCACCGTTGTCGGCAGCGTACTGCTCTTCGTAGGTCGCCATGTTGCGAAGGTCAGACTTCATCGCTGCGACGTACGCCTTGTCCTTCGTGTTCGCGAACTTCGGAATCGCGATGGCGGCCAGAATGCCGATGATGACCACGACGATCAAAAGCTCGATGAGAGTGAAACCTTTCTTGTTGCGCACCATGTGATACTTCTCCAGCAGCGGTTGGGAAGGCTTGGGGGCAGCCGGGCGGCCGCCTGTTCACTAAAGACGTCGGGGTTTCCCCTGACGTAACGTGTTTACAGGGCGCTTGCTCGCTCTTCCTTACAGCCAGATTACACGCTGAACGTCTGAAAAGTACCTGTTGGCAGTAGGTTCCCAGCATCATGCGCGCGATGATTCTCCGCCGGCCCGGGAAGTACTCGAGCAATCCCTCGCTGCTCCAGATGACCGATGCTTCCGCCCCAAAGCCGGGCGATGAACAGCTCCTGGTACGCGTCTCGTCCTGCGCAGTTTGCAGAACCGATCTCGATGTCGCCGAGGGCCGCGTCGTCGCGCCACGGTACCCGGTCATCCCGGGACATCAGGTAATCGGCCGAGTAGCGGGTACCGGTCGCAGAGCATCCGGTTTTCGGGAGGGCGATCGCGTCGGTGTGGCGTGGATCAATTCCGCCGACGGTACCTGTGGCTGGTGCCGCGCCGGAACCGAGAATTTATGCCCACAATTTCGATCGACCGGCTGTGACGTCGACGGCGGTTACGCCGAATACCTGGTGGTGCCGGCAGACTTCGCTCACGCCATTCCAAACGAGTTGACTGATACGGAGGCTGCGCCCCTGTTGTGCGCAGGCGCCATCGGCTGGCGATCGCTCCGATTGACGCGACTGGCCGACGGCGAGCGACTCGGGTTGTCCGGCTTCGGGTCTTCGGCGCACCTGGTGCTGCAGATGGCGCGACTGCGGTATCCCGCATCACCGATCTATGTATTCGCGCGCGATGAGACGGAGCGCGCGTTCGCCATGGAGCTCGGCGCGATGTGGGCCGGTAATTTCACAGATGCTCCGCCCGAACTGCTCGATGCAGTAATCGACACTACGCCGGTTTGGAAGCCGATGATCGAGCTGCTGCCGAAACTTGCGCCCGGCGGGCGCTTTGTGATTAACGCGATTCGAAAATCATCGACCGATCAGAGCGAGCTGCTCCGTCTCGACTACGCGACCCACCTCTGGATGGAGCGCGAGATCAAAAGCGTCGCCAACGTGACGCGCGAAGATGTGAGACAGTTGCTGGCCCTGGCGGCGGAGACCGGTCTCCGTCCGACAGTCGAAGTGTTGCCGCTCGAGCGCGCGGATGAAGCGTTGGCTCGTCTCAGCTCCGGGGCAAGAATGCGTGGCTCGATTGTGCTCGAGGTTTCGTAGCAGTGGGCCGGGAACTGGTTCGTCTCACGATATAATCATTGGACGTAACGCAGGTACTCGTAGGCGACCGTGTTGGTACTGTCGCTGGCCAGCGCCTTCCTGAAATTCTCCACCGCCAGCCCTTTGTTTGCCGACATGAGATAGGCCTCGCCCAAGCCTGCATACGCCCACGAAGCGCTGGGATGGAGATCTATAGCCAGCTTGTAGGCTTCGATGGCATCGGCGTATCGCCCACGGTGCATCAGCTTCACCGTCACGGTCATCAACATAGCATCGCTGATTTTGCTGACGGACGAAGTGGTGTCCGATGCGGCCGAGCGAAACTCAGCGAGTGCCGTTTTCAAACCTTTGGCCTGCACTGCGGTCAACAGAGAGTCGCCCTTGGGAGTCGTCCAGCGCTCCACCTGATTCACTTCGGCTTCCAACGTAAGATCGATGTCAACGTTATCGGAGATCGACATCTTCCCCGGATCATACTCCGAATTCCAGAACTTGGTGCCAAGAATTCCGTAGGCTTTCCGACTCAGGGAGGTATGGCCGAAGAAGCCGACACGTCTGTTGCCCCAGGCATCCGCGGACACAGGATGAATCTGGGTGAACTCGATTGCCACGGGGTGCCTCACACCGTGCATCGTCAGCGGTCCGTGCGCGATGAAGCCGTCCTTCGATTTTTCGATCATCTCGCTGTGGAAGGTTATCAGCGGATATTTTGCGGCGTCGAAGAAGTTCTCGCTCTTCAGATCCTGATCGCGCGCGCCGACGTTGGTGTTGATACTGTTGGTCTCAATGACTATCGACACCGAAGATTGCGGAATGGACGCCGCATTGTACATCAGCGTCCCGCCAAAATTCGCGAAGGCTCCCCTGACGGTTGAGAGAGCCATAAACCGCACCGCGAACTCCACCGCCGAGTGAGGCCAGTCGATGTCGAACCGCTGAACGGCAAGGCCTGTCTTCCCGTTGAGGGAAGCGAAGGTTGCTCTCTGGCCGGCAGCAGAGTGCGCCAAAAACATCGCCGGAACGAGGGCGAGAATGGGAGCTGATAATCTCATGGACCGCAACGTTCGCGCGGTCCAGGCGCGGCTCAAGCCGAATGTGGCGAAGCGACGGCGTTACGGGGTAAGCGGTGTCTCCATCGCGTTAACGAGCCGTTTCCGATAAGCCCTGCTGACCCGCAACTGAGTACCATCAGCCAGCACGACAGCGTAACGGTCCGAGGTGATGCGCTTGAGCCGCGCGATCCTCGGCACGGAGACCATGGCGGAACGGTGGATGCGGACGAAGTTCATCGCCGCCAATCGTTCCTCGAGCGTGGCGAGCGTGGTGCGAATGAGATGGGACCTTCCAGCCACG